>JAIVGW010000428.1 GCA_020201415.1 Lentisphaerota bacterium | reverse complement strand
GTGTTGGCCTGGGCCGGGATGGCGGTGGCGTTGGAACCAGGTACTGGTTATGCCGTGGGCTCCTATTATGATAATCCGGATGTTGGGGAAAATCTGTCGTCATTCGATTGGGATGCCGCCGGCGCCTTGTATTACACGGCCGGGCGGGCGGATTGGAATCCCGGGTTCAAGGTGTACCGTCACGACGAAAACGGTCTGACCAACTTCTTCTCGGATGAGGAAGCCTTTGCCGGGCAGGTGCTGCGCATCGGATCGCGCATGTATTTCAATGATGGCGGCACCATGGACCGCTGGACGGCTGATTTTTATAGTTACGACCCGAGCTCGGAGGACGCGCCCGGCAATCTCGGGATCCAAAGCGATGTGTGGTCCGTGGCAACGCGTGATGGCAGTGATTTCTGGGCCGCGGGCGGCATGGATGCTGAAATCTTTCACAGCGATCTTGATGAGCAGGGCGCGCTGGTAAGCAATCCGCTGGTCAATCTTGGCGCCATTGGCGCCTCCAGCGGGCCGCTGGCCTTTGATGCCGACGGTAACCTGTATTATGCCCACGGTTATAATGAATACGGCCCGCTGATGTACCACTGGAGCGCGGCCGCCGTGGCCGCTGCCATGGCCGACCCCGCGGGCGCGCCGTTGAATCCCACGGGTGCGGTCTTTACAGCGCTGTCCGTCGGTGATGGCGCTTCCGGCCTGGCGCTGGATGATGAAGGCTATCCATTGGTGACGCTAACTTCATTTATCGCGCCGAGCGAACTACAGCGGTTGTTCGTGCAGGATGGTCGTTGCGTCGGCTATGAGGTTTTGGCCCGCGCGGATCAGCGTCTAAATACCGTGCGGATGCGTGATGGCGCGATTCATGTCAATTCCGGCGCCGGCATATATACCGTGACACCGATATTAAGCATGCGCATTGCCGCCCAGATGGACGATGCGAGCGCGCTGGGCATGCTGGGCTTCAATGATCGTGGACAGGCGGCCCGCTTTGATCTGATTGCCGGCAATACCGCGCCCTGGCAGGTTTGCGGCAAGGATGGCAACCGTCTGCTGGTGCAGGCCGGATCTGGTGGCGCTATTGCCGTCGCGGAATTGAGTGATGCCGGTGCGTTGACAGGATTCCATGTCATAGCCGACGCCGCCCCGGGCTGGGAGGTCTGCGGCTTGGATGGCGGCCGGGTACTGGCGCAGGCCGGTTTCGGCGGCATGATCGGTATCCAAGGGCTTGATCAGGAATACGCTCCGGGTGAATTCCGGGTGGTGGCGGCCGCGGCTCCCGGCTGGGTGGCTCGCGATCTGGATGGCAACCGGGTGCTGGCGCAGGCCGGTGACGGCGGCGAGGTAGCGATTGTCATCCTGAACGAGCATGATCAACTGATGGATACCCGTTTGATCAGCGATGCGATTCCCGGCTGGATTGTCCGCGGTCTGGCGGGCAATCTGCTGCTGGCGCAGGAAGGCGCGGGCGGCGCCACAATGGTTATGGAATTGGATGAAGATTCCATGCCGGCTGGTGTGCGTCTGGCGCTGGATCCGATGCCGGGCTGGTCTTTGCTGGGAATCAGTTTGGATTGAAATATCCTGGAGACAGTGGTTGCCCCGCCGGCGGCGGGGTAATCGCTGCGCCAGCATAAAGCCGGATGGCGCTTAAAATCAGAAAGATTTAAAATCAATTTGAATTTGAAGGACTGACCCCTGATTGGGGCTTGCCCGGTCCTGTGGTTTGCATTATCATGCCCGCATGAAAAAAACACGTTATGATAGTATGCCTTATCGCCGTTGCGGGCGCAGCGGGTTGATGTTGCCGGCCCTTTCGTTGGGGCTCTGGCACAATTTTAGCGATGACATTCCTTATGATCGGGCGCGGGCCATGGTGCGCGAAGCCTTGGACCTGGGCATCACGCATTTCGATCTGGCGAATAATTACGGGCCGCCACCCGGCACAGCGGAAATAACCTTCGGCCGCCTGTTGCGTGAGGATTTGCAAGCGCACCGCGATGAGCTGATTATTTCCACCAAGGCGGGTTTTCGCATGTGGCCCGGTCCTTATGGCGACGGCGGTTCGCGCAAGTATATGCTGGCCAGTCTGGATCAGAGCCTTAAAAGGCTGGGTTTGCCTTATGTCGATATC
>JAIVGW010000174.1 GCA_020201415.1 Lentisphaerota bacterium | reverse complement strand
ATACAGGGAGAAGGCGGCACAAGATGATAGTTGCCGTTTGGTCCATCAAAAAAATTAGGCGGAAGCGTCGTATGATCGCCGCCCGGATGAGCATCGAGATTGTCCCGGGCAGGGTCATAGCAGCAGTTGGAAAAATATACATCCGTATAAGAGGTAGGTATGGTAATCGGCCGGCTATTGTAATACAAGATCGTGTTATACATATGGAAATAACTCTGCGCCCCCGGATTGCGCCGAAACCTTATCAGATTCTGGCCACTGCCGGTATTGTATGCCAGAGTACAATTATACAATCTTAAATCATAAGAGGGTGTGCCGGTCGGGACGTGCATATAAATTGCCGTGCCGGTGGCGCCGTGGTTGGCAACTATCAGCACGTTGTATAACACGGCGCGGTTCTGCCTGAGGTACATGGCATTGCCGTCATTTTCATGTGAATCAACCAAAAAACTCTGATTGCCGCGCAACACACTGTTACTCACAACATTATCGCCACTTTGCGAATAGATACCGCCACCGCCTCTATTAGCCCGGTTGTAATCGATTATCGTATCGGTAACCAGCAGCAAAATATTGGCGGAATTGTACACACCGCCACCGCGGCTGTCGGCATCATTGTACCCGATATAACTGTTTGCAATCGTGAGATCACTGACATGGCTGATCCCGCCACCGTTGACAGCAGCCATATTGCCTTCAATGCGTGATGATAAAATCGCAGCCGGCCCGGCAGCGTATATGCCGCCGCCCGATCCATCGGACTGGTTGGAGGTTACGACACAATTTGACACGGTCAAGGTGGTGCTGCCGCCGGTCCGCAAACCGCCGCCGGCAAGCGCGGGATAGCAATTCGATACTGTGAGCCCGACAATCACAGCCGTGCCAGACAAGTCCGCCGCTATACCGCGATTGACGCCACCACCGTCAATGATCACGGAATCCGGGACGTTGTTGGAACTGCGCAAGGTCAACGGCTTATCGATAAAAACAACATTATCCCCGTTCCATTCCACGGGAACGGCGGGGGCAATATAATGCCCGGGGGCAATCCAGACCGTATCGCCGTCGCCGGCGGCATTGACGGCCAACTGGATGTCCGGCGCGGCATCTTCCCAACTTGTGTAGGGTGGCACGGGATTGGGATTATCCTTTACCACAAACCGATTGGTTTGCGCCAATGCGCCGGCCGGCAAAAGCAGCAGGATGAGCGCCACATTGAACCAGGCGACGAATGAATAGGACAACCTGGTCATCAGGGAATAAAAACTTGCCGCAGGCCGTGTTATCGAGTCACGACTGGCGAAGTCAGCCTCTATGTATTTACATCCCACCGTCATATTACCTCACAATCCACCAAGGGCTAAGTCATTCAACTTTAATTATGCGGGATATGGCGGATTATGCAAAGAAAATAACGCCGGAAGATTCACGGTAATTATTCAAGCCGCAATGGATTCGCTTGCCTTCCCTTGATCACTCTGCGGCCTGGATGGCGAACTTGAGACGAGCCGTTAATTTCCAATTGTTTTGAAGTCTACAATTTATTCATCATCGCTGTCTTCATCCGGCGCGGGAACATCATCGTCATCAAAGATAATCGGCGCGAAATAATTTTCCGGATCGTCAAATGCGAAAAACGGCGGCAGATTCTCGAATTCCACGGTCATCGAGGCGGTCCCGGCCCAAAAACTCCACAGGCCGGGCCGATCACGCGGCAGATTGATCCAACCGGCTTGCGGCTCACCGTTCAACGGCGTGCCATCCGGATCAAACAGCAGCGCCGGCTCACTGAAAAAGATCCGGGCCGGCGGCCCATCAGCCGGCAAGTCAAAATAAACCATTGCCGGGCAAGTGGCGGCGGTCTTCCATCCCTCCGGAGCATGCAGCACCAATTGCGGGCGCATGAGTTCCGGATGATCCACCCGCTCCAGACTGTAGCGGCCACCGCCACCGACGGTGGAGGCATACCCGGCCTCGCGCTCGTTGACCCGCGCCATCACCAGTTGCCGTCCCGGATGCGGCGGTCGGAGCGCATAGGTTTCCGCGGGTGCCTCCTTGGCGAACCTGATCCGGGCCATAACGCTGGCGCGCGGATCCAGGGATCAGACTGAATAGGGCCGGGAGCCAGGGTACGGGCCTGTACATCGAGTGTTTCATGCTGCCCCTTCTTCAGTACCACGCGCACCGGCTGGTCGCCATCCCCATCGTCCCAGGCCGCCCAGCCGACACGCTCCAGATCAGCGGTGGAGGCTTGGGCCAGCACGTCCTGCGCCCGGGGGAATCCCTGAGTCAAAAATGCCGAATAAATTGCCGATACTGCCGTCCGCACATCGGGAAACTGTCGCAACCAGATGTCAGTGGCTTTGGAAACCAGCGGATCGCCCGTTTCCCTGTATAGAAAACTGGCAATGATCCCGAAGGGATTGGCCGGGCCGCCGGGAATACCGCCACCGACGCGGCGAGCCCATTCGTAATGCGCCACGCGCATGGCCATGTCATAGGTCTGGGGCGACCCCAGCAGTTGCCAGGCTTCGATCAGGTCACGGGCCGATTGCCAGGGTTTGTCCGTAACGCCCCAGAAAACGCCCAGGTCGGCTTCCGGGTCATAGACCAAGCCGACCGTAGCCTCGGCCATGGCCCGCAGATCATGATCCCAATTAAAGGAATAGGCCTGGAGTAAAATCTGCAGGGTTTGCGAGGAACGCTTGTAGCCGGTGACCGCTTCCGGCGCCCAGATCCTTTTGATGCCTTCGCCGAAATGTTGCATAATCTCGCCCGCACGCCGATAGCCGGTCAGGTAATAGTCATAGAGGGCGTTATTCAAGTTGGAACTGTCGAGGATGTGCAGCATGGTTTCGCCCTGCCAATAGATCGGCATATCACCGGCCATGTACCATGGATGCGAAGTGCGCGGCCCCTCGACAAATAGCCCCCTGACCTTGCGCGGGCCTTCCCAATGTACAATGTAGTTATCGAGAAACTTGCGGACCGAACCGGTAGCCACCGAACGCGGGATCCTCTCACCCGACCGCGCATAAATATCCCAGAAACTGTTGCGCAAGCCGTAGGTGGCCCGGAACCGGCGCTCGGATATCAAATTGCCGCGCTCGGCCCGTCCGCTGAATACCGGCCCGGCGTCATAGTCTATGAACCCGAAAAACGCCGAACCGTCCACCCGTCGCTCATGGATGGTGTTGATCATTTCATCCAACTTGGCCTCGGCCTCGGGATAATTTTCAACATCCTTGGGATGCAGCGGACCCATGGCGCCGGTCTGATAAATCCACCATGGATCGACATGGGCATAAACGGGGTGCGAATTACGGGCTGCCAAACCTGCGGCAAGCGCCTGATCCTCTCCCGCCAGAGGCGCAAACAGGATCGCATGGGTCTTGGACCAGCCGATGGCGTTACTGGGCTGATCGACGATGGTCGCAAGAGTCAACGGCTTTTTCATGCGCGGCAGCTCGTATTGTTCAGCCAGTTGCCATTTTTGGACCAGGGTGGCCACACGGAAATCC
>JAIVGW010000228.1 GCA_020201415.1 Lentisphaerota bacterium | reverse complement strand
GTCGATGACTCCTTGATTAGCGGCCCGACCGGATTTCTTTTCGGCAATTGCCAGACCGCGTTCACGCAGCAATTTAATGGCAGCGGCCTTGTCGCCACCGGCCTCTACCAGGGCGCGTTTGCATTCCATCATGCCGACATTGGTGGCATCGCGTAATTCCTTGACTAGTTTCGCGGAAATTTCCATGTAATTTTCCTTTCTTAAAGCGGACGGCACAACAGCCGACAGCAGTTATAAATTCGGCGCACGCTCGTTATTTAAGCGTGCCCGCCGTTTGCGACAATATCAGCCGGCCTGCGTGTCAGCCGGCGCGGGCGCGGGAGTTGGAGCGGGAGCGGGAGCTGCGGCTGTCGGGGCATTGCCGGTCGGAGCCCGGCGTCCACCTTGACGCGGTCCGCCTGACATGCCGGAGCGCCGCGGACGCCTATCACGGCGTCCGCGTTCGCCATCAGCGCCATCGGTGTCATCATCACCGCGGGCTGCCGGTCGGGCGGCCTGTTCCTCGGCCTTGGCCGCCTGTTCCGCCTGGCGTAATGCGGCTGTCGCGGCATATTCCGCCGAGGCATCGGTAATGGCTTCCGCCAGAATATTCAACACCAAACGTACGGCGCGCACGGAATCGTCATTGCCGGGGATGGGATAGGCGATGGGATCAGGGTCGCAATTGGTATCGACCGTCGCCACTACTGGAATGCCCATGCGGTTGGCTTCCTGTACGGCAATGGCCTCCCGGTTGACATCAATGATCACCAATGCGCCGGGCATGCCGGACATTTTGTTCAGGCCAATGAGAAAGCGCTGCAGCCGGGCCAGCTCATGGCGCAGACGGGAGACTTCCTTCTGCGGCATGCCGTCCATCAGCCCTTTTTCTTCCATCTCCTCGATTTGCTGCATGCGTCGGATACTGACGCGGATGTTCTGATGATTGGTCAACATACCGCCCAGCCAGCGGCTGTTTATGTAATGCTGACCGCAGCGCAGAGCGGTTTCCTTGATGGCATCCTGGGACTGCTTCTTGGTGCCCACAAACAACACGCTCTTGCCGGCGGCCACGGTGTTGTAAATAAATTGCTGCGCTTCCTTGAGTTGCAGCAATGTTTTTGTCAAGTCAATGATATAGATGCCGTTGCGCTTACCGAAGATAAAGCGCTTCATTTTCGGGTTCCAGCGTTTGCTCTGGTGTCCGAAATGCATGCCGGCGTCCAGTAATTCCTTGACACCGATGCTTGTTTCCGCCTTGCTTTCAACAAATGCTTCCGACACGACTACCTCCTTGATCTGGTCCCGTTCATATGGGACAATCCGCTTTGGCCGTCCGGAGTGACGACGCTCGCTTCTGCCCGCCAAAACCGGCGGGCCGGGTCCACGGAGCCAGGCATGATGAAATCATCACCTGACCGTAGTTTTACAATAGTAGCAGCAGTAGATGGTTTATACAAGCTAAAAAACCGCTCCAGCAGAGGTCTGAGCAAACCGCCACCCCCCCCCGAAGCGGTATTTTCAAGAAAGTCAATGTTTTCAGGAGTTTTCTGAGAGTGGCTGACGGCAGAATTTCGTGTGTGTTTTGCTTGATGTTACGTGTATGGTTGAGTCATTGAACGACGAAGATGGGGAACGACGAGGATCGGGGACGATGTAGCTGTACGGATATCTTCGTCTCGATCTTCGTCGGGCTTATCTTCGTCTTGATCTTCGTCCCGATCCTCGTCGCCCAGGAGTTTGAGCTTGAAGTCAACACACAAGAAACCTGCGAGGCTCAGAATTCAGGGGTGGCGGTTTGCTCAGACCTGTTCGTCAATCTGCATCCCAGCCGCCGTATTCCCATAGTCAATGGCGATTATTCCGCCAGTATCATACGGCATGCGCCGGAGTTGCGGCGCGTGCTCAAAGTCTGCCAGTATCAACCTTCGGTACGCGAGCAGGCCATCCAGCTCGGCATACCGCCCGGTGGGCGCGTTTTGTTTGCCCGCCGGTTTGATTTTCTCGGTGAAGCGGTCACGGCCGTGGACGAAGTGGTGGTGCCGGCGGCATTTGCCGACATGTTGCAGGAACAGGAATTGCGCGATTTTGATTTCCTGGAGCGGTTGTATGCCGTGCACAAACTGCCTCTGGATTACGAAAGCCAGGCGTTGGAGTCGCTGCCGGCCGCCGCCCCGGTGACGGAATGGCTGGCAGTGCCTCCCGGCGCCCCGCTGCTGAAGGAAACCAACCTGGTGTATCTGGTGGGTGGGACTGTGTTGGCTCTGTTCGTCAGCTACTACCGGCATGAGTTTTATCAATTCAAATCAATTTCACGGATAGAGGACCGCGGCTACAGCCGGAGGTTCGGCGGAATTTAGATTCGGTCATATTAACCGCGGTCCGGATGGGCAACCCCCGGCCGGCCGCCCAAAAAGGAGAGCGGAGATGGAAAAGCTGGCAATTGACGGAGGCAGCGGGATTCTGGAGCGGAGTAATTACAAAAACTGGCCGGTGATTACGGATGACGATCGCCGCCTGGTAAACGATGTGTTGGAAAGCGGGATTGTGGCCGGCGGCACCGCCCCCCAGGTATCGGCTTTGGAAAAGGAATGGGCCGCCTACACCGGCGCCAAGCACTGTTTGACTACCTGCAGCGGCACGGCGGCCCTGCACATGGCCCTGGCGGCCACCGGCGTCGGCCCCGGCGATGAAGTGATCACTTCGGCCTTCACCTTTCTGGCGTCGGCTTCCTGCGCGATTCACCAGAATGCCATCCCGGTATTTGTCGACATCGATCCCAGGACCTACTGCATCGATCCCGACAAGCTTGAGGCGGCCATAACCCCGCGTACCAAGGCCATTATCCCGGTTGATATCCAGGGCTGCCCCTGCGAGAAGGACAAGATCATGGCAATTGCCAAAAAGCACAATCTGGTGGTGATCGAGGATTCCTGCCAGGCGCATGGCGCTCTGTACAAGGGCAAACATGTCGGCACTTTCGGGCATGTCGGCGCTTTCAGCTTGAACAACTTCAAAAACCTGTGTGGCGGTGAAGGCGGTTTGTTTATCACCGATGATGAAGATATCCTGAACAAGGGTATCCTGATCCGCTGCTTCGGCGACGAAGTTGACGAGGAAACTCACCGTCGCAAATACAATGCCTCGATCCTGGGCTACATGTACCGCAATCAGGAGCTGCCGGCCGCGCATGCCCGTGCCCAGCTGATGCATCTGGATGAACTCAACGCCGTGCGCATTGAAAATGCCGAGTACCTGTCGCGTGAGCTCGCCAAGATTCCCGGCGTGATTCCGCCTTACTGCCCGCCGGATTGCCGTCATGTGTATTTCATGTACAACGTGCGTTTCGATCCCGAGGCGGCCGGCGTCAAGTGCGAGCCGCGCCGCTTCCGCGAGGCTATTGAAAAGGCGCTTTACAAGGAGGGCATGCTGGTCGGTCAGTGGCAGACCATGCCGGTGCCGGCGCAGGATCTGTTCCAGAGCAAGCTTGGCTACGGCGCCACGGGCCATCCCTGGTCGGTCAACGAGGCCAAGGGCATCAAGTATGATTACAGTATAGAGAATTACCCGGTGGCCCAGATGCTGTGCGATACCTATACCGTCATCCACGGTATTCATGCGCCGAACGGTCGCGACTTGATGGAGAAGATCGTAGCGGTCTTCCAAAAGGTCTTTGGCGATCTCGACACCGTGTTGAAGCACGCCGACGACAAGATTTATCCCGGTGGCGATGCCAAGCTGTACGGCGCGTCCTGATCCGGCCCGGGACGGTTTTGACGAAGCAAAACCCTCCAAATATTGACACAAACCGCTGTGGTTTTACTCCGGATGGTTGCGCTTCGATGCAACCATCCGGACTCTTGAACATAAATCGTGGAAAAAGGAGCATGATGCAAAGTAAAGGTCTTTTCGGTAAAAAAGGTTTGGATATCCAGGAGCGCACCTGCGAGCTGGGAGCGCCGAATGACGACCATGTTCTGGTCAAGGTGCGAGCCTGCGGCGTCTGCGGCACCGACATAAATTTCGTGCGCGATTGGCCGGATGCTCACATGCCGCTGGGACATGAGATAGCCGCCGAAGTGGTGGAAGTCGGCAAAAATGTCGCCGTCCTGAAGCCCGGCGACCGGGTCATCGTCGAGGATTGCTCGATGTGCGGTATCTGTGAAAATTGCAAGAGCGGACATCCGGAATTCTGCCGTAACATGTACGACATGGAAGGCCAGCCCGGGTTGGGGCAGTACATGTCCGTGCGCTATAACTCGCTGAACAAGTTCGAGGGTCTGGATTACACCATTGCCAGCCTGACCGAGCCGCTGGCGGTATCGCTGACCGCCGTATTGCTGACGGAGATTCCCCTGGGCGCCAGCGTGGCCGTTCTCGGCAACGGGCCGCTGGGGCTGATGGCCGCGCGCCTGGCCAGGCTGCGCGGCGCCGGCCATGTTGTCCTGACCGGTCTGAGCAGGGACACCGCCATGGAGCAGGCGCGTTTCGACGTCGCCGCCGATTTCGGTTGCGATACCCTGGTGGAAGTCGCCAAGCAGAATGTGGAAGAGGTCGTCAAAAGCAAGTTCCCTAATGGCGTGGATCGCGTGATTGTCAGCTCGCCGCCGGAAAGCATGTATGATGCCCTGAAAATCATTCGGTTTGGCGGCATCATCACCTTTTTCGGTCTGCATTTCGGCGGGCGCAACAAGATCGAGGTGGATGTGAACGATCTGATCTTCCGTAAGATCACCCTGCGTCCGGCATTTGCCGAGCCGGCAATCAACTTCCCCGTTTCCAACCGCCTGTTGCGCGATGGACTGGTGGACGGCAGCAAGTTGATCACGCACACCTTCGGCTTCGACAATGCGCGTGAAACCCTGCAGGCCAACGTTGACGGCAGCCAGCCGATTGTCAAGGCCGTCATGTTGCCCAACGGCTGATGCTCATCGGTACGGGGGCGGGTGGGCCGCCCCCGTATAACTATTTTGAAACGGTAAATCTTGTTGAAACCATGAAAATCAAACGCCTTCCCGGGGGGGTCTGGTCGGCCGCGCCGACCGCCTTCACCGCCCGTATGGAACTGGACCAAGGTTCCCTCGATCGCATGCTGGAACATGACCGGCGGCTCGGCATCAACGGTTATTTCATTGCCGGCACCAACGGCGAAGGGCCCTGGATGACCAACGGCCAGCGGCGGCAACTGGTGGAGTTTTTCGCGCGCCAGCTTAAGGGACAGGTGCCGCTGGCGGCGCAGGTGACGGACAATTCCGCCGCCCGCATGCTGGATAACATCGCCATGGTCCGTGATGCCGGCGCGGATATCGCCGTGATCGCGCCGCCGCATTTTGTCTTTAATACCACTTCCGTGCATGTGCGGAATATTTACCTGGAAACCATCCGTCGCAGTCCGCTGCCGGTCGGCATCTATGATCGCGGTCCGGGCGCGCTGGGACTTACCCCGGCCATACTGGCGGAAATTTGCGCCGAGCCGCGCGTGGTGCTGGTCAAGGACAGTTCCGCCGACCTCAAGCGCATGCGGGCGATGCTGGCCCTGCGCCGGCGCCGGCCGGGACTGACTCTCCTCAGCGGCTGGGAATTCAACTGCATCCCCTACCTGCAGGCCGGATATGACGGGTTGCTGCTGGGCGGCGGTGTGTTCAACGGCTTCCTGGCGCATCAAGTGCTGGCTGGCCGGCGAGAAACAACTGTTGGTTGAAATGGGAATTTTTAAAAACTGCCTGAATTATCCGCAATACGTTTTGACGGATGCCTGCCGCCGCGCCATCAAGCGGGTAATGCAGCGGGATGCCCAATTCCTGAAAGTATGATGACATGCCCCGAGAGACCATCACCCGCCGGGCCGCCGATAATGTTTATCTCCACCGGGATTTCCATTGCGCATTGAATGAGGCCCTGGATTATCTGGACGCCAATTACGGTGCGGCGGCTGTGCGCGAATACCTGCGCCGGTTTGCCGCCTCCTACCATGCGCCCCTGACTGCGGCTATCTGCCGGCGTGGCTTGCCGGCCCTGCGGGAGTACCTGGAGGAAATTTACAGGATTGAAGGCGGCCGGATGAAGCTTGCCGGTGATGCAGATCAATTACGCCTGGAGGTATTGGAATGTCCGGCCGTGGTCCATATCCGCCGTCAGGGCCGCCAACCCTGCGCCCGGTTTGTCGAGACCGTGCGCACGGTCTATGCGACGATCTGCACCGGCACGCCTTTTGTGTTCACCCTGCTGGATTATGATCCGGCCACCGGCGCCGGAGTCCGTCTGTTTAAGCGGAGGCTGCCATGATTTCCTGCACCGAATTCATTCCCGCTTACAGCGAGTTGTTCAAGTATCTGGAGGAGCAGGGCGGCCGTCCGGCGGTGGTTAAGTTCTGGGAACATCTTTCCGACCGCTACCTCGACAATTTGCGTGAGCTGGCGCGTGAACATGGGCTGCGCGGCTGCTGGCTGTATTGGCAGCAAACCCTTAACGAGGAAGCTGCCGATTTCACCATGACGCTGGACGAGGAGTTGGGCGAATTCCGTATCGATATGCATCATTGTCCGTCAAAGGGGCGGTTGCTGCAATATGGACAGATCCACCCCTATCCGGATTACTGCCGGCATTGCGATTTACTTTATCGGCGGGTTCTGGAACCGCTCGGGTTCAGTTACGAAATAGATCTCTCCCGTGCCGATCGGGCTGCCTGCGCCATCATCGTCCGCCGGGGCCGCTGACTTGGCCAACAACGGAATCAATCAGGCATGCTGCAGGTCGCCTAAGCCGGGCACAGCTTGTGCGCCGCTGGCCGCGCCGGAGGGTGCCGCGCCGGTTTCCCTGCCCCAACGGCCCTCAGGAACGGCGAGCAGTTTCCCGTGTGGGTCAGGCTGAGCTTGTGCATGGCCCGGGTGCAGGCCACATAAAGCATGTGCCGGTCCATGAGACTGCGGTAGTTGGCGGCGTTACAGAAGGGGACGATGACTTGGTCAAACTCCAGGCCCTTGGTCAGGTGTGCGGTGGCCACGCTGACGCCGCCGTTGAAGGTCGTGCTTCCGGCATGGAGCAGATGGATGCGGTCGTCGAGGTCGCGGAGGCGGTCAAAAAGCGTGCGGGCCTGTTTTTGGGTCTTACAGATAACGCCCAGCGAGTTGTGATCCGCATCCAAAAATGCCTGCACCCGCTGCCGGATGATATCGAATTCCTCCTCGGTATCGGCGCAGAAGATAAGGTCGGGCTCGTCGCCGTGCCGGGCGATGGGAATGAGCCGTTCGTTACGGTTGATCTGCTGCGCCAACTGGGTAATCTGCAGCGTCGAGCGATAGCTCTTGTTCATGTGGATACACTCGGCGTATGGCATGCGCTCCCGTATGGTTTCGGCTGACGAGGCGCTGAAGGGGTTGACGGCCTGGTTCTGATCGCCAAGAATGGTCTTGCGGCAGCGAAACAGGCGGGCGATTACCTGATATTGTACCGAAGTGTAATCCTGCATCTCATCGATTACCAGGTGTTTGATCCGATCATGCGGTTGGGCGCCTTCCAGCAGCATTTTCAGGTAAATCAGCGGGAATACGTCAGCATATTCATACCGCTTGTCCGGACCGGTTTGAAACATGTCCGGCCGGTCCAGCCAGTCGTAAAAGGTTCGATAGAGTTTTAGCAGATCCATGCAGGTGAACATTTTCTTTAACTGGGTGCGGACACCGGCGCGCGCCTTGCCGGTGATTTCCAGTCCGTATTCAAGTTGCATCCGGCTGACAATGGCTTCCGTTACCTGGTTGATCTGGCGGGCGTAAGGCATGGCGCCGCAACGGTGGAACCGCTCGGCAATCCAGGCGGCGGGCAAACTGTGGCCGCCGGCTTCCAGGTCCGCGGCCCGCAAATTGGAGTTGCGGACATGGCGGGCGTAATCTTCGAGACGGTCCAGAAAATCCGGCATGGCTTTAAAAAGAATGCGGTCGCTATAGCCATCGTCGCGGGCTTCAAGCAGCGTGGCCACCTGTTCATAAAAACTCTGGAAAGGCACTTTGTAGTCAAGCAGGTAGTCGCCCAATGCCTCCATGGTGGTTGCCTGAATCATTTCTTCGCCAAGTTCCGGCAAGACCTTGGATATGTAATGGGCGAAGACATTGTTGGGTGAAATGATCAAAATGTCTTTGGCGCTTATGTTGTCTTTGAATTTATAAAGCAAAAAGGCGATCCGATGCAAAGCGATTGAGGTCTTGCCGGATCCGGCCGCGCCCTGTATGACCAGCGCGTGCGTGTGGGCATTCCGGATGATGGCGTTCTGGTCGCGTTGGATCGTGGCGACAATGTTTTTCATCTTGTCGTCGGATGCCCGGCTCAATTCCTGCTGCAATATCTCATCATGGATGTTAAGGGAGGTTTCCAGCATGAACTCCAATGTGCCCTGCTTGATGCGGTATTGACGCTTTAAAATCAATGCGCCGTCAACGCGCCCCTCGGGCGCGTCAAAAAAAGCTTCGCCTAATTCAAAATCGTAAAACATGCTGGCAATGGGAGCGCGCCAATCATGGACCAGGTGCAGGTTGCGGTCATGGTCGTGGAAGGCGTGAATGCCGATATATACCGGATGGACCGCTTGCCCGGCGCCCGGCCTGAAGTCAATACGGCCGAAATATGCGTTCTGGTACAACTTGTGTAGCTGGCGCTTGCGTTTCGCGCTGTGATCGCCAATCATGGCCATTTGCTCAATGGATTGGCGCACGGAAGCCTTTTCCGCATGGTCCATATCCGTTTTGTTTTCCTGCAGATAATGCTTCAGTTCAATTACATCCGAGTATTGCGAGTCTACGGAATGGCCGAGCTTGTCCAGGTCCAATTTGATTGATGTGCGGACACGCTCCAGATGGGCGCGCTCCGCCGCTTCGCTTACGTTGATGCATTCGTCGGTCATTATTTTCCTTATTTGTAAAACTATCATTGTAACGAACATCAGGCGCATGGTCAAATACCTTTGCCTGCGCACTGCCCAAAACGCGAAAAGGCTTGGCGTGTCTGCCGTCTGACGTTATATTTAAAGAAAACGACGCATGCATAATACCGGTCATACGAGGGCTTTTCATGAAATCAGCCAAATTGATCCGGACCATGGATTTGGGTGCTTACGGTGGCGCTGAGACATTTTTTGCCGACATTAACAATGACGGCCTGCCGGAGATAATAACCTATCAAGGACCTGGGATTTTCGGCGCGCGGTCTTTCCGCGAAAATCCCAAATTCCAGCCGTTTTTACCATGCCACACTTGCGTATCGGCGTTTGACCTCGTCGGGCGGCGCCTGTGGTCCTGGGGTGAACCCAATCCCTCCGATCCGCCATATCTGTCACATGGCAATGAAGATTGTGTTACGATTGGCGATATCGATGGCGACGGTCAGGCCGAAGTGGTTGTGGCGCTGGGGGATGCCCTGGCGGTGCTGGATGGCGCCAGTGGTCGTGAAAAGCGTCTGGTGCCACTGCTGGCTGACTATTATTATATTATCCATGCGCTCGGTGCGGCAACCGGCCCCGGCGAGGCGGCTCTGGTGGCCAAGAACAGCGAGGGTGGCGCTGACCCTTGGGCCTGTGGCCAGCCGGTGCTGGGGTTGAACAGCGCTTTGGAGGTTGTCTGGGGGCCGCGTACCGTGCCTGGTGGCGGACATCATATCCTGACCATAACCATGCCGGACGGTCAACCCGGGTATCTGATTGGTTATTGCGCCTTGCATCCTAAGGGGACGCTTGCCTGGATGGTGGACGCTGTCGATCCTGAAAAGCTTGATGCCCGGCTGCAGCATGTGGATTTTACAGCCACCTGGCTGGATGAAAATGGCCGCCGGATGTATGCCATGGCTGCCGGTACGCCGTACGGTCATGTGTTATCGGATGGCGGCGGGACGTTATTCAGTGTCATGGACAAGCATGTCCAGGGTGTGGCGGTAGGGCGTTTTGATCCAGGCGGGCAGGGCCGGCGGCAAGCGGCGTTTTATAATTGTCATGGTGACACGGCCGTTACCCTGTATGACATGCAGGGGCAGCGCCTGTGGCGCAGAAATGTTGACCGGTTGCATGCTGATATGACAATAGTTGACTTGAAGGATCCCGGAGAACAAATTCGGCGTTTCCATCGCAACCGTCCGTTGCTGACCATCACCGGAAACCGGCGCGATTGGATTGGATTTGCCGATGGTGGCTGGCCCTGGGGCATGGACGGCGCCGGTGAAGTGGCGCTGCGCTTTCCCGCCCCGGCCGGCTTGCCGCGGACTCCGTGGCGGCAATATCCCGCCATGGCGGGATTACGCCTGGATGACTTGGGGTTCGGTTATGCGCTCAAGGATCTGGTGACCGCGGAGGATCAGCGCATGACGGTGGTGTATAACCGTCGTTATCTCTGGGTATATGATTCCCAAGTCTCAGGATGAAACGACTTGACTGTGGGAGCAATGGCCGTAAAATCAAAACAATGCAAGGAGATGAGAGAATTCTTGCAATCGTTTTCGTCTGATCGCCGGGTTTAACGTCGGCGTTGGCATTATATACGCGGGCTGCATGTGAAGGTGGAAAAGAGAGTGAAAATATGATTCCCGTTCAGGTTGTACAGGTTTCACTATCCAACATGGGTTTTGTGGTCTTTCTGCGCGAGACCGGCAAGGCACGGGCGCTGCCGGTGTTTATTGGCGCGCCGGAAGCGCAGGCGATTGCCTTTTGTCTCGACAAGGTCAAGGTGCCCCGACCACTGACGCACGATCTCTTCAAGGAGGTGCTCGACAACCTGGAATGCCGGATGAAGCGCGTGGAAATCTTTGCTTTACAGGACAATACTTTTTATGCCCGGATGATTCTGGAAAATAACGGGCGGAATTCGGAGATTGACGCCCGGCCCAGCGATGCCATTGCCCTGGCCCTGCGTTGTTCGGCTCCGATCTTCGTGGCGCCGGAAGTCATGGATACCGCCGGCGTGGTGCTAGCCGAGCCGGTGGAGGGGGCGCTGGGACAAGGCGCGCATGAGCACCCGCAGACCTCGCGTATTGAGGACGTCAAGCAACAGATTGCCCGCGCCGTGGAAGAGGAGCGTTATGAAGACGCCGCGCGTCTGCGGGACGAACTCAAGAAGCTGACCAACACCAATTGAACGTCAGGTTGACCGGGTTTCCAGCTGTTTGTTCAGGATAAACATTTTGAAGGCATCGGTGGCAACGATGTCATCTTCCTTGAATCCCTCTTTCAGGCACAGCTTGAGCGCCTGCTGCATCTGGTCCGTGCCCCGGAATGTTACATTCTGGTAGTGATGCTCAAAGCAGAACTCGATGGCTTTGCGCAGCAGCATGTCGCCACAGCCCTGGCCGCGGCATTCCTTGCGTACGAAAATACGCCGCAGCAGGGCGCTGGTGGGTGAGTCCTCCTTGATGGCCACCGTGCCGATGATCCGCCCGTCTTTTTCCGCCACCAGGAAGATGTCCTTGCTGCCATTATAGTAGGCGGCCGGATCTTCCAGATCATGCCGGGCATAAGCCTGGTTGGTGGTGGCGAACTCCTCCTGCATAATGGAGTCGATCAATGCGCGCACATGGTCGTTATCGGATGGTTTGATGCGGCGAATAGAAATCATGGTATCCCTTTCAGTCCTGCTCGGCGTCTTCTTCCTCAAGCGCCGGTGCGGCCAGGTCGCTGGCGCTCCAGCCTTTCATCCACATGTTGGTCATTTCACCCATGGCGCCATGGCGGCGGGAGGTTTCGTCCAATACCTTCTGCGGTGTGTCGAGCACGTAAGGCGTGATCATGACCAGCAATTCCCGACGCGTATTCTTGTTGTTGTCGGAACGAAACAGCAGGCCCAGCAGGGGGATGTCGCCCAAAATAGGGATTTTGCTGCGCCCCTTGTTGTCATCCGTGCTGACCAGACCGCCCAGCACGATTGTCCGTCCGTCGTCAACGGCGATGGATGCATTGAACTCGCGGGTGGTGATGACCGGCACCAGATTGTTGTCGATGCGGACGTCGCTGCCGGTATTGTCAATTTTCTGGTTGATTTCCATCACCACAAACCCCTTTTTGTTGATGCGCGGGGTGACGTTGAGTTCGATGCCGATGTTGGTGTATTGGTAGGCCGATTGCTGCACACCGCCGGCGGACATGCTGGTGGATGTGACAATCGGACGCTTTTCGCCGACCAGAATCTTGGCCTCGGTGTTGTCGGTGGTCAGGATGATGGGGGTGGAAAGAATGCGAGCTTCCGAGGTGGTGGCCAGCATGTTCAGAACCGCGTCCACGTTGAGGTCGAAAAGCGTGAAGTAGTAAGTCAGCCCTGAGCCGGCAGCGGCGGTATTATCGGCGACGGTGTTGATCAGCGAGGCGTTGCGGATCTGGCCGGCCGTCTGCGCGCGGCTGGTGCCGGCAAAACTCATGAAGGGGCGACTCCCTCCTCCCTGTTGCTCGTTGTATGCAATCATGGACCGCTGCAGCCAATCCACACCCAGACGGACCTGGTCATCCAATCCCACTTCAATAATCACAACTTCAATCAGCACCTGCGAGAGCATGACGTCCACTTTGGACAATACGTCCTCGATGATCGTCATATCGCTGCGGCTGGCCATTATCAGCAGGGCGTTGATGCGGGGGTCGGCAATGATTTTAACGTCGGCGGAGAGGCGGCCTTCAATGGTGATTTCCGGGCCCGCCGATGTGTCGCGTTCCGACCGGATGGCGGGGGGCGAGGGCATCAGCGGGTTGACGGAGCGCTGCAGGCCGGCAGAGTCGGCGGACCCCGACCGGGCGCTGCCCTGCTCGCCCGTGCCCACCAGATTGTTGAGCACGGTGACGACTTTTTCGGCATCGGCATATTCCAGGCGTATGACCTTGATGGCGACTTCCGGCTCCACCTGCTTGTCCAGGGCCTCAATGATGTTTTCGAAGAACGCAAACTGGTCGGGGCGGGCGATGATGATCAAGGCGTTGGTGCGGTCGTCAGCGACTATCTTGACACGCCCCTGGACCAGCCCCTTTTCCGTACCCGCCTGAGTGTCCGTAGCCGGCTGTTGCGGTTGAAACCCGGGCGCGCCGGCAGGCGGCTGGGATCGGCGCAGGCGGGATGCCAGCAGTTGACGCCGCAGCATGTCGGAGCGATTGTCGCTGGCATCGGCATCGGCGATGATGGTTTCAATCTTCGCTTGAACCTCGGAGGCCTTGGCGTGGATAATCGGAAAGATCCGCAGTTCTTCACGTGAACCCATCGGCAGGTCCAGCAATTCCAGGATTTCGTAGATGCGTTTGAGATTGATTGCGGAATCGGTGATCAGCAGGCAATTGATGCGATCCAGCGTCATGATCTTGCCGCTGGGGCTGATGAGATTTTCCAGTGCGCTTTGGGCCTCGCTGGTCTCAATGTGTTTCAACTCAACGATGCGGCTTACCAGGTGTCCGGTTTCCTCGATTTCCGTGGATAATGGACCGGTGCCGGTGGGCATGCCGGACTGGCGCGCCACAGCGATGGGCACGACACGCAGGAATTTGTCGCCCATCGGCACCAGCGCTATGCCGTGCATGCCGAGAATTCCCTCAATGGCCAGCAGCGCCTCGCTGCGGGGAATACGCTGCGGACACTTGAGGGTGATTACCGCGAGGAAGGCGTGAACCCCGGGAAGGGGGTGGTCGGGGCGTCGCTGTCCGCGTCCGGCAAGGGCGTCACGGGGCCGAAAAAGGGCGGTGGGGGCGTATCGGGCGCGGCGGCCGGGGGCGGGTTGTCGTCCACTCCGTCCGGCGGTTCGACAGCGGAAAGTAAAGCGCCGCCGGCCACTCCCAGGCAGCAAAGCACCCATATGGCGCGCCGCGTATTGCGCGAAAAAATATGTTCCATTTCAAGCATATTGATTTTTACTCGATTTGCACGTCCAGCGGTCACATGCCCGCCATGCTGTCCGGCAGGCTGTTCCGATACCGCCAGATATTTCAAACTTCATTATTATTCCATAATATCCGGTAAAGGGCAATACCTACCTTGCACTCATCAAGCCCCGGGCCAGGTCCAGCAGCGCGGGGAAAGCTGCTTGGTGGATTGGAAGCGCCACGTGCCGGCCGGCGAGTTCAAATCGGCCCGGTCGGGCGCGATGTTGATTTCCAGGGATGCGGAAGGCTGACGGTGGCGCAGACAATGGGCCAGAAGCAACGCTTTTTCCACGCCGTCGCCCCGTTGGAAGTTCCAGACTTCATCAGGCTGGGCCAGCCGGCCGGGGCCGTCATAAATCGAGATGTCCGGCATGGCCTCCAGCCGTTTGAATAATTCCGCCAGGGGCATTTCGGCCGTGGCCGTCAAAGACACCGGATTGCGTTCCATGGCCGCCTTCAGGAATGGCTGGTCCGGCACCAGGTTCAGATTGCGATAGGCATGCAGGGCCAGGGCCGCGGCGGCATGGTGCGGCGCCAGTCGCGTCAGGCGTTCCACCAGGTCGTCGCGCTCCATTTCAGGGTGCAGTTCCAGAGCGGGTCCGGCGTCGACGGCGGTCTTGGCTGCCAGATCCGGCAGCCGCGGTTGCACATGGCAGAATTTGATCAGGTTTTCGATGGCTATGGCGGCATTGAGGCAGTCGGAAGAAAAGCGTCGGCGCAGCTTGTCCATGTCGGTTGCCAGCGAGAAATCCAGGCGGTGTTGTCGTATGAATTCCTCCAGGTCGTTAAACATGATACAGCCCGGCAGCGGTTGCAGCTGGAACTCTTCCGTGTCTATGTCCGCCATCAGGCGCGGACGGGA
The DNA here is from genome assembly GCA_020201415.1 of Lentisphaerota bacterium. Taxonomy (GTDB): domain Bacteria; phylum Verrucomicrobiota; class Kiritimatiellia; order JAAZAB01; family JAAZAB01; genus JAIVGW01. The sequence goes on along the minus strand of JAIVGW010000228.1, from coordinate 17,401 downwards.
AGCGTCGGTCAGCCGGGCCGGGCTGTCCTGTTCGTAGTCAAACACGCGGTCAAGGCGCGCATGATGATCATGGCCGTGAATAGGCCAGCGGATCTGGAAGCATTTCTGGAATTCCCGGCTGTGGCGCAGGAAGTTGCCGAGAATTTCCGTGTTCAATTCCGTGCGCAGAAAATGGCGCAGGCGTTTGCAAAATCTTGCGTAAGCGGCGGGCTGGATCGTGGCCTGATCGTAAAATACATGGATATGCCCGCTTTCATGGGCAACAATGGTTACCTGTTCGTTTTCCAGGGCGCGCCGGGCCTGGGCTGAAAGCGCGGTTCCGTTGAACCACATGGTCTTGGTCACCAGCCGCCGGTTGTTGGTAAGGATGCCGTCGTCCAGATCGATGAAATTCTGCGAATGCAGCGGTGTGGCGAGCATGAAGATGTCTTGCAGGGGGATGCGGCAAATAATGAAAAGCGCCGCTGCATATAACACAGAAAGCGAGACGCATTCGCCGGCGCCCGTCTGAAACCCGTCCCGGTAGCGAAAGGCATCCATGGCCTCCACCGTTTCGGTCTTCCAGTAGGGGATGCACTCGCCGTCATATTGATCCAGACCGAAATGGGTGCGGATGTCGATGTCGAAGTAATAGCGATCGCCTTCATAGCCGAACAAGGCATTGGATTTTTGCAATGCTTCCGCATCGATAAAGTTCCGGAAACGCGCCAGTTCCCGGGCCTGGGTTGTCAGGCCCCAGGTGTTCAAATCCAGATTGAAGGCGTAATGATCCATAATGTATTGTTTCAGCCGCTGAATCCGCCGGTATGGCTTCATCTTATCGATGTTTTTGAACCAGGGGTCCTGCCGCCACAACCAGATGCGCGGCGACATCAGATTGGCCAGCAACAGACTGTAGAGCAGTTCCGGGAAAACGAATATTTCCATATCGGAAAGTGTCACGGCCGATGATTGGCGTTCCAGGTCGATGGGTGTGGTCTGTTTCATGGGCCCCGTCCCGGTTCGCGGCGTCGGTCAAAGACACGCCGGGCTTTGCCTTCGAACCTTTCCAAGGTTTGCGGTTTGACCAGTTCGATCTTGGCGTGCAATCCGGCGATCGAACTGACGGTACGACTGATATCACGCCGCAACTGTTCCAGGGCGGCGAAACTGTCGGTGAATTTTTCCGGACGCATTTCCACCCGGATGGTCATTTCATCCAGCGCTCCCGGCCGGTCAACCTCAATCTGGTAGTGGGGCGCGGTGCCGTCAACGCGCAGCAGGGCTTCCTCGATCTGCGAGGGAAAGACGTTGACGCCGCGCACGATCAGCATATCGTCCGAACGGCCGATGACGCGCGCCATGCGCATGCCCGTGCGGCCGCATGCGCAGGGGCTGTCGTCCAAAGTGGTGATGTCGCGGGTACGGTAGCGCAGCAGCGGTATGGCCTGTTTGGTCAGGGTGGTGATCACCAGTTCGCCCGGGGTGCCGGGCCGCACCGGTTCCAGTGTGTCCGGGTCCAGGCATTCCACCAGGAAATGATCTTCCTGGATATGCATGCCGTTCCGCCGGCAGCATTCGCCGCTGACGCCGGGCCCCGTGACTTCACTCAGGCCGTAATTGTTGAAGGCGTGCAGGCCGAAAGCCAGTTCGATCCGGCAGCGCATGTCCTCGGTCCAGGGTTCGGCGCCGAAGTGTCCGAACCGTAGCGCCAGTGAACGAGGATCAGTACCTTGCGCCGCCGCCGCCTCGGCCAGGTTCAATGCATAACTGGGCAGGAAACGCGCGCATAAAGTTGACCAGTTGTCCAGATCGTCGGCAGTGTAACCCACGATGGTCGGTTTGCCCGTGGTGCCGGATGAACCGTGCAGGCGCACCAGTTGTTCGCGCGGCACGGCAAACAGGCCGAAGGGATAATTGCGGCGCAGATCCTCCTTGGTGGTCAGCGGCAGCCGCCGCAAGTCATCCAGGCCGCGCAGGGCCTCACTGGTTGTGCCGTTGCGGTTTAGTGCCTCGCGGTAAAACGGCACCCGGCTGACCCGCTCCACGCAATCGCGCAACCGCTGCAACTGCAGTGCCCGCAATTCCGGCCGGGGCATGAGTTCTTCCCTGCTCCAGACACGGTTTTCCATTTCCGAGACAATGCTCATGAATAAAACCCAAAAATACCGCGGGCAGTCCGCCCGGCCATCGGTCAGCGTTCCGAAAGCCGGCAGAGATCTTCCGAGTCCAACAGCCCCACCTTGCTCCGGCGCAGGGCTTCCAGGGCGGCATCCACATCCTCAAACCGGAAGACAATCACTGCCTGGTCGCCGCGGCCGAAGGTGAAGGCGTACATGTATTCGATGTTGATGGAGTTCTGGTCGAGCACATTGACCACATCGGCCAGTCCGCCCGGCCGGTCTGGCACTTCCAGCGCCAGCACTTCGGTGGTCTTGACTACACAGCCCGATTGCTCCAGCAGGTCGCGGGCCTTTTGCCACTCGCGCACCACCAGGCGTAGAATGCCGAACTGCTGGGTGTCGGCCAGCGACATGGTGATTATATTGATGCCGGCGTCCGCCAGGACGCGGCAGGGCCCGGAGAGCTGTCCGGGTTTGTTTTCCAGAAATACCGATAATTGCTTGATCTTCATGGTTGGTTCCTCCGGCCTGGCTGGTTTACATTTTTTTAACCGGCGGTCTGGCGCTGGTCCAGTACGCGCTTGGCCTTGCCTTCACTGCGTTGAATGGTGCGCGGCGCCACCAGGCGCACATCCACCCGGATGTTCAGCACCTGCTCCAGCGATTTGAGCAGTTTGGTGTTGAGTTTTTCCAGTGCGCCAATACGGTCGCTGAAGACCTCGGGCGTGACTTCCACCTGCACTTCCATGCGATCCAGATCCTTCTCCCGTGTCAGCACGATCTGATAATGCGGCAGGGTCCCTTCGGCGTTCAGCAGGGCTGTTTCGACCTGGGAGGGATAGATGTTCACGCCACGGATGATGAACATGTCATCGCTCCGGCGGGAAATGCGCCGGATGCGGCGGATGGTGCGGCCGCAGGAGCAGGGCTCGGCCATCAGGGTGGTGATGTCGCGGGTGCGGTAACGGATCATCGGCATGGCCTGCTTGCTGAGGGTGGTCAGCACCAGCTCGCCCTCCTGGCCGTCCGGCAAAGGCTGGCCGGTCTGCGGATCGACAATCTCAGGGTAGAAGTGGTCTTCAAAGATGTGCAGTCCGTCATGTGCCGTGCATTCGATGCCCACGCCGGGCCCGATGATCTCAGAAAGTCCATAAATGTCATAGGCACGGATGCCGGTTTCTTCCTCAATCCGCCGGCGCATGGCCTCGGTCCAGGGCTCGGCGCCGAAAACGCCCACCCGCAAAGGCAGCTGGCGGAAGTCAATGCCCTGCTCCAGCGCCCGCTCCGAAAGGTGCAGGAAGTAACTGGGTGTGCAGCAGATGGCGGTGGTGTTGAAATCCTTGAGCACCATGATTTGACGCTCGGTGTTGCCGCCGGAGATCGGAATCACGGTGGCGCCCAGAGCTTCCGCGCCGTAATGGGCGCCCAGACCCCCGGTGAACAATCCGTACCCATAGGCGTTCTGCACCACGTCGCCGGCATGCAGCCCGCAGGCGGCGAAGGTGCGCACCATGACTTCGCTCCAGACCTTGATGTCCGCCCGGGTGTATGGCACGACGATCGGCTTGCCGGTAGTGCCGCTGGAGGCGTGCAGGCGTACCACCTTGTCGAGGGGCACAGCAAACAGCCCGTAGGGATAGTTGTCGCGCAGATCGGTCTTGACGGTGAAGGGCAGGTGCGTGAGATCCGGCAGCGAACGCAGATCAGCGGGTGTCAAACCCAGTCCGCGCATGCGTTCCCTGAAGTGTGCCACGTTCCGGTAGGCATGTTCGACCATGCCGCGCAGACGCGTGTATTGCAGGTCGCGCAGTTGCGGCCGCGGAAGGAAATCCGGGGCGCTGGCAGGATGGAATTTGTCCGTGGTTGTTTCCTGGCCTTTATGCATGGGCCGCTCCTCCTTTCCTGGCAAAAAAACGGGCGCCGTCCCTGGCGACGGCATATCAATTAATCGTCTTAAAAAGCACGGAGAAATTCAACCATATTTTTGTTGTTGGTCATATTGTTATATTTGCTTGGACTGCAGGCGTGGACTTGCTGGGTGGTTTCAATAGTGATGAATTCTGGACAGCGGCCGTTTAACAGGCTAGAATAATTGCATCCGCCGCATTGTGCAGCGCGCCTTCCGGCGGTTTTATTCCATATTTTGAATATCACGGGAATTATGGGCGACAAACCGCAAAGATCGGCCGGCGCGGCCCGGCGCAGTTTTGCCGCCATCGCCGTCAGTTACTTCATGGGGTTGTTCAACGACAACTTCTACAAGGAGGCGGCGTTTACATGCTGGCGGCCGCGCCGGGCGGCTGGTGGGCCGATCGCCATGCCAAGGGGCGGGTGATCATCGCCGCCAAGGCCGTCGAACTGGCTGCCATGCTGGTGGGCGCCATCGGTATCTGGACCGGCAACTGGTGGCTGATCTTGACGATGGTCGGCCTGATGGGCGCGCAGTCGGCGGTGTTCAGTCCGGCTTTGAACGGATCGATTCCCGAACTTTTCGCCGAGGCCCAGGTGCAACCGGCCAACACCGTGGTGCGGGTGCTGGCGACATCGGCGATTTTTTCCGGCATGGCGCTGGCGGGTTACCTGATGGATCTGCGTGCTCCGGCCTGGTTTGAAGTGCCCCTGGGTCTTCTGCTGGTGGGCGTTTTTGTCATCTTCGCCGCCTTGGTCGGCCTGGTGGTGGCCCTGGCCGCGCCGCGGATTGCGCCCAGTCCGCTCAAGGACGGTTTTCCCTGGTGCGGTCCTTTGGAATCCATACGTGAACTGGCCCGCATCCGGCGCGACCGTCTGCTGGCAACCTGCGTACAGGGCCAGGTGTACATGTGGTCGATGGCGGCGGTGTTGACGCTACTGATGGTCAACCTGGGAATCAGCCAGTTCGGGCTTTCGCCTTCCCTGACCGCCGGCATGAAGATCGTGTTTCTCTTCAGCGTGGCGTTGGGAGGCTTGTTGAGTAATGTTTTGGCCCGGGGGCGCCGGTTTTTCGCGGTTTTTGTGCCCATCTACCTGTGCATGGGCGTATGTCTGGCGGTTGTCGGACTGCTGCCCTTGTTTTGCACGGGTGTTGTCCTGATCCGTTTGACGGTTTTCTTGTTGGCCCTGACGGGGGTTGCCGGCGGCGTGGCCCTGGTGCCGTTGGAATGTTTCGTGCAGATCCGGCCGGCGCCCGCGGCCAGGGGGCGGGTGATTGCCGCGGCAAATTTCGCGGTGTTTGCCGGCATGACGCTGGGCGCCGGCCTGCTGTATCTGTTGAATATCATGTTACAGCCCACCGTGGCGGTTGGTGTGCTGGGATTGCTGACGCTGGCATTCGCCGCTCGGTTGGCGCATTGTCTGCGGGCAGCGGGGGGCGGATTATGAGATTGCTGTTGTGCGGTCTGGCGCGGCTGCTGATTGCGTTGCGCTATCGTGTGCGTGTGCAAGGCTTGGACGATGTGCAGGCTGCCGGCCGCGGCGGCATTCTGCTGCTGGCATCACACCCGGCCTTGATTGATCCGGCCATCCTGTTGAGTCGGCTGTATCCGCGCTTCCGTTACCGGGTTCTGGCGGATACCGATCGCGTTGCCGGCCCTGTGCTGGGGCCGCTCGCCGATTTTTTCGGGGCCATCCGTCTGCCGGATGCCGTGCGGCACGGCGCCGGGGTCAGGGACGGCGTGGCGCAGGCTCTGGAGGAATGTGCGGAGCATTTACAGCAGGGCGGCAATGTCATGCTTTATCCGGCCGGCCACTTGTTGCGCGGCTGCCTGGAGGAAATCGGCGCCAACAGCGCGGTGGAAACCATCCTGCGGCAGGCGCCGTCCGCCAGGGTGGTGCTGGTACGCGTGCGCGGCCTGTGGGGCAGCATGTTCTCGCGCGCTGCGGGCTCCCATCCGGACCTGATTCAGGGGTTGCGCCGGGCGCTTTGGTTGCTTTTTATCAACGGTCTGTTCTGCATGCCGCGCCGGCGGGTGGACGTACGGGTCTGGGAGCCGCGGGATTTCCCCCGGGAGGGCGGCCGCTCAGCGATCAACACCTGGCTGGAGCAGGCGCTGAATGCCGATCCACCCTCCAACACCTATGTGCCTTATCGTTTTTGGGAGCGGGGTGGCTTGCGCAAGCTGCCGGAGCCTGCCCGGCGCGCGGCGGCGCCGGATGCTCCGGATATCACGCCGACCCTGCGCAAAATAGTTTATGACCAACTGGAGGATATGTCCGGCCGGGGAGAAATGCGGCCCGACCGCCGTCTGGCCGCCGACCTCGGGCTGGATTCGCTTGCACGTCTGGAATTGGTGGGGTGGATCGAGCGGGAGTTTGGATTCAGTGTGCCCAATCCCGATATGTTGGAAACGGTAGCCGATGTGCTGGCGGCGGCGTCCGGACAGGCCCTGGCCGACCAGGCGGCCTGGTTGCGGGCTGTGCCCCGGCGTTGGTTCAAAATGGCCGCCGCAGGACGTCCGGCGGCGGCGCCGGCGGGAGATAATATTGCGGCCGTCTTTCTGGCCCAGGCCGCCGTCCGGCCGGATGCGCCGGTGATCGCCGACCAGAATTCCGGCGTGCGCAGTTACCGCGACATCATTACGGCAATTCTGGTTCTGCAGCCGCACCTGCGTCGTTTGCCGGGGGAGCGTCTCGGACTGATGTTACCGGCTTCGACGGCAGCCACCGTGTTGTATCTGGCCACGCTGTTTGCGGGCAAGATTCCGGTGATGTTGAACTGGACCCTGGGCGAGCGCAATATCAATTACCTGGCGGATCTGCTGGGCTTGCAGAGCATTGTCACGGCACGCAAGTTGACCGAAAAGTTGCAGTCACAGGGCCTGGCCTTCGGGGCGGCCGAACGGAAATTCGTTTTCCTGGAAGATGTGGCGGACAGGATCTCCCTGCCGGCCAAGCTGTGGGCCCGCTGTCGCTCCCATTGTTCCTGGCGCCAGCTGGCGGCGGATGTGCCTGATGATCCCGCCGTGATCCTGTTCACCAGCGGTTCGGAAAGTTTTCCCAAGGCCGTGCCCTTGACCCATGTGAATGTTCTGACCAACATCAGGGATATTACGTCGATCAAGGCCCTGCGCGATGACGATGTCATGATTGCCTTCCTGCCGCCCTTCCATTCTTTCGGGCTCACGCTGACGGTGATTCTGCCAATGTTGACCGGCGTAAGGACCGTCTATCATCCCAATCCGACCGAGGGCGGCTCGCTGGCCAAGATGATTGCCCTTTACGGGGTGACCGCCTTGCCGGGCACGCCGACCTTCCTCAACGGCATTCTGAAGGGGGCGCTGCCGGAGGATCTGGCCACGCTGCGGCTGGCGGTTACCGGCGCGGAAAAATGCCCCGAACGGGTTTACCGGGTTCTGCGTGAAACCTGTCCCGGCCTGCAGGTGCTCGAGGGCTACGGCATTACCGAGTGTTCGCCGGTGGTGGCGGTCAATCGTCCGGAACAGCCGGTGCCGCTGTCCATTGGCCGGATCATGCCGTCTTTGGAATTTCGCATTATGGACGAAGCTTTGCGCAAGGATTGTGCTTCCGGTGAACAGGGCGTCCTGCTGGTGCGTGGTCCCAGTGTGTTCGGCGGGTATTTGAAATACGACGGTCCATCGCCTTTTGTCACGGTGGACGGGCTGGCTTATTATCACACGGGCGATCTGGTGGTGCGGGATGCGGAAGGCGTTTTCCGCCCTGCACAATATTCGCCGGGTTGTCCGTGTGGACGAGATACCGCTGCTGGGCACGGGCAAAACCGATTACCGTGCCCTGATGCCGTCTAACCAAACGTAATGATGGCAATGGTTTGTGGAAGTAGGTTAAGGCCGGCCGGTATTCAGATGATGGTTACCCGGCTGCCTTGTGTATGATGGAAATGCCTGTCGGCGTTTGGCAGGAGCAATGTGGGAGGTGTGTCATGTCGCAAAAATCGCCTTTGGCCCTGATGAACGGCCTGTTTGCCCGTACCGCCAATTCTTTCCTTTATGGCGTGCGCGGCCAAACTGCCCGTAAGGCCGGTCTGCCCCCCGGCAGCCTGGTGCATGTCGGCGAGCAGAAAACCGCGCGCGTGCAGGTGCGCCTGCTGGATTATAATGCCCGGCAATTCAACGAGCAGACGGATGTGTCACCTGCTGAATGTGTGTCTTTCCGTTCCACCGATACGGTGACCTGGATTGACGTGGTGGGATTGCATGATCCGGCGGTGATCGAAAAATTGGGTGGAGATTTTAGCCTGCATCCGCTGACCCAGGAGGACATTCTCAACACCCGTCAGCGTCCGAAAGTCGAGCAGTTTGATGATTACGTTTATGTGGTGATTAAAATGCTGATGTTGGAGCCGGTCCGCAAAACCCTGGTGGTGGAGCAGGTCAGTCTGATCATCGGGGCGGGGTATGTTATTTCGTTCCAGGAACAGCCCGGTGATGTGTTCGAAAATATCCGTCAGCGCATCCGGCTCGACAAGGGGCGCGTGCGCCGCTGCGGCGCAGATTATCTGGCCTACCTGTTGCTGGATGCGGTGGTCGACAATTATTTCATTGTGCTGGAGCACCTGGGCGAAAAGACGGAATTGCTGGAAAATCAGGTGCTGGCCGATCCCGAAGGGCATATTCAGCACGAGATTTATCTTTTGAAACGCGAGTTGATGACGCTGCGTAAGGCCGTGTGGCCCCTGCGCGAGATGACCGCGGCGTTGCAACGCACGGAAAGCGAGCTGCTGACCACCGAAACCCATGTCTATCTCCGCGATCTTTACGATCACGCTGTTCAGGTTTTGGACGCCGTGGAAACCCTGCGGGACGTGATGTCCGGCCTGATGGATATTTATCTGAGCAGCATATCCAACCGCATGAACGCGGTGATGAAAGTGCTGACGATGATCGCCACGGTTTTCATCCCCCTGACTTTTATCGCCGGCGTATACGGGATGAATTTCGAGCATATGCCGGAACTGCACTGGGCCTGGTCTTATCCCGTTGTGATGAGCCTGATGCTGCTAATGGCTCTGGGCATGCTCTATGTCTTCCGACGCAAGCAATGGCTGTGAAACCGCCTGGCGCCGAAGACACCAACTTACTCGATCTGCGGCGTCTCCTGATACCTGGATTAAGGTAATAATTGCACGGCTGCGTCATTCTCGGCGGCTCGCCCTACCCACGGTAAATGCTTATGAAATGGTAGGGCGAGGTCTCCGACCGAGCCGTCTTGCCCGAGAATGACGCAGCCCTGGTAATAATTGTCATAGGTCAGTTAATGGTTTGACTGCACGGCAGTCGGCTGCTATTTTACTGATTTATTCCATAGTCGCGCTGATATCAATTGGCTGCCCGATTTGTTGTCGGCCAATTGTAGCATTGTCGCAGGAGGAGGGTGTCCATGCTGGGAAAGATGTTGATCCTGGTGTTGGCGATTACGAGCGGCCTGGCAGCCAGGTCGGCGGGACAGCCGCTGGTGCTGGTGGAGGGGGGGGTAAGTCGGGCGCCGATCGTGGTCTCGGAAAACGCCTCGCCGGCCACCATCCGGGTGGCCGGGGAACTGGCCGGTTATATTGCGAAAATCAGCGGCGCCCGTCCGGAGATCCTCGCCAGCCTGCCGGATCCCCTGCCGGAGCGCGCCATCTGGGTCGGCTGCCAACCCGTGCTGGCCGCCTTGTTTCCCGGGTTGGACCTCACGTTTGCTCATCCTGAAGAAATCCTGATTGCCGCCAATGACCGCCACCTGCTGGTGGCCGGCCGTGATGTGTGGGATCCGGAACATCTGCTGGTGGCGGCCGACCACTATCAGTTCGGCAACCAGGATGTGCCTGATTTCCAATCGGAATACGGCACGGTCAATGCCGTTTATACTTTTCTGCACGATTATCTGGATGTGCGTTGGTTGTGGCCGGGCAGTCTGGGCGAGGATATCCTGCCGCAGGCGACGATAGCTTTCGAACCGTTCACTTATCGTTACCATCCGCAGATCCGTCAGCGGCAGACAATTATCAGCAGCACGGCCCGCTACCGGCCCGCCGGACGCCAGGGCACGGATTCAGCCAGCTGGGCCTGCCGCCAGCGCCTGCAGTTGGATTCGCTCTATGCGCCGGTGCAGGGCCATGGTTTCAGCGACTGGTGGGCGCGTTATCACAAGGATCATCCGGACTATTTCGCCCTGCAGCCGGACGGTACCCGCAACGCCTTCCCAACTTCTGGCAATGCCAAAATATGCGAGGCCAATCCGGCGGTCTGGCAGCAGTGGGTGGACGATGTGGCGCAAACGTTGGAGCGGCATCCCATGCGCACCGTGTTTAGCGCCGCCGCTAACGACAGTTGGATGTGCGGCCACTGTGTTTGCGACTTGTGCCGGGCCTGGGATCACCCGGAGGGCGAAATGCGGCGGTTTGTCTGGCGTGGTTTGAGTGAAAATTACGTGGCTCCTGGTGGGCGCGCATGGCTGCATGGGCATCAATCTCGATAATGTCTGGGGATACTGGAGCACCCAGGGGCCGCTTTACTACCTGATGGCCCAGCTTGCCTGGAATCCGCGGCAGGATGGGACGGCCGTGCTGGATGATTATTTCCGCCGGGGCTTTGGTCCGGCGGCGGCCGACGTCAAGGCCTATTGGGAACTTCTGGAGCAGGCCCGCCGTCAGATGGACGAGCGGAAGGCCGCCTGGCGCGAGGCCTTTGATGTTGCATTGTTTGCGCGGGCCCAGGCTCTGCTGCAACAGGGACGGACGCAGCTGGGAGAAGATCATCAACGGCATGCCGCCCGGCTGGATTTTGTGATGGCCGGGCTGGATTTTCTACGGCTGCAGACGGAAAACCGGGAATTGATCGCCCGTTTACGGGAGACCCGCAATGAAGACGCCGATGCGCTGGTCCAAGCCCGGACCAACTGGGAGCGAATTGAGCAGATTGCCAGGCAATATCCGCTGGCTTTGAACCTCAATCACGTTAGTCGCAATGTGTCCGGCGGTCCTCTGAAGTCCATTCATCCTGATTTGTATGATAAGTGAGTGATTGTATCCCGTATGACGGAACCATTATCCAACGCAGATCGGCCGAGCCCTGTGGCGGAACTGCGCGCCGTCAGCCGGGCCTTCCGTGATTTCTGGGGGCGGCCGACCGTAAGGGCCGTGGTCGATGTCACCTTGGAAATCCGCCCTGGTGAGATTTTCGGCTTGCTGGGCCCCAACGGTTCCGGCAAGAGCACCACCCTGAAACTGTTGCTGGGCCTGTTGCGCCCGGACCAGGGCGCGATCCGGGTGTTCGGACTGTCGCCCACCGCGCGCGCGGCCCGGGCGCGCCTGGGTTACCTGCCGGAAGATAATTATGTATATCAGCATTTCACGCCTGAGGAGGTGCTTGGGTTTTACGGCCGCCTGTTCAATTTGAGGTCTGATGAATTGCAGCGGCGCATTGGGCAGTTGCTGGATATGATCGGGTTGCAGCATGCCCGCAACCGTACGCTGGGGGGCTTCTCCAAGGGCATGGCGCGCCGCATCGGTCTGGCCCAGGCTTTAATCAATGATCCCGAGCTGGTGGTGTTGGATGAACCGACTTCCGGGCTTGATCCGGTGGGGTGCCGCCAGGTGAAGGATCTGATCCGTATGCTAAGCGCCCGCGGCAAGACCATTGTGTTGTCGTCTCATCTGCTGGCGGATGTAGAGGATGTCTGCCACCGTGTCGGGATCATGCATCATGGCCGCATGGCGGTGCAGGGGCCTGTGCATGAACTTCTGGAAGACCGGACTCAGGGGCGGCTGACCTTTCCGGCGCCGGATGCCGGCGTTCTGGAGCGGGCCGCGCAGGCCGTGCAGCAGGCCGTTGGCGCGCCGCCGCTGATTGACCGTCCTTGTTGCACACTTGAGCAGTTTTTCCTGAAACAATTGGAGCAGGATGCCTCACAGGCGTCGGCGCCCACCGGAGTCTCGCTTGCGACCGGTCTGGCTGAGTATCTGCAGCCTCTGGCCGGACGCCTGGAGCAGGCCGCGCATGATCCCGATGCGCGTCCGCAAGCGGACGACCCTAAACACCTGCGCCGCATGGTGGATGCGGAGGAACCATGAGGCGGGTTTTGGCGTTGGCATGGCTGACCTGTCTTGGGCTGTGGCGCACAAGGGTGATATGGTTGCTGCTGGTGTTGCTGCTGGGTATGCCGCTTATTCTGGCCTGGGTGCTGCAGGGCGATGGCACGCCTGTTGGCGAACTGCGTTTGTGGTGGCAATATTCCCTGGGTTGGAGCAGCGGCCTGTTGTCCATGGCGGCTTTAACCATGGGCGCCGCCGCCATATCGCTGGAGGTGGCTGACCGCAACCTGATCTTGTTGAGAATCAAGCCGGTGGCGACATTGCAGGTTTTATTGGGGAAATGGCTGGGCTTGGTCTCAGTCTTGGGTTGCGCCTTGCTGCTGGGTATGATTTTTCTCTGGGTGGGGCTGCATTATCATGCCGGCCGGGTGGTGGGCAGCGAATCACGCCGGTTGTTGCAGCGCGAGTTCTTTACCGTGAACCATTCCCTGCAGCCTGCGCCTCTGCCGGCGCCGGGGGGGACCCCGGAGGATGTTTCTCAGGGTGTGACTGTCGCGCCTGGCGCCACAGGGAGCTGGAAGGTGACGCTGCCAACCAGTCTGCGGGCCGACGAGCCGACGCTGCTGTATTTTGAGTTTCTGGCGTCGGTTGCCGACCCGGCCGCGGAGTTTGAAGGATTGTGGCTGTTTGCCCAGGATGGTGGCCGGGAGGAGCTGCGGTTTGCCAGCACGGCGCGTTCCGGCCGGAGTTCCCGGCATGAATTGCCGGCGGGTTGGGCCAGCCCGGGGGCTGAACTCGTGATGACTTATCAGCACAATTCGCTGGACCACGGCGTCAGCCTGTTGTTTCCGCGCGCCGGCGGCGTGGAGTTGTCGGTTCCGGCCGGTGGTTTCGCCGGTAATCTTTTGCGGGCAGGGGTGATGATTATGGCGCGGCTGTTGTTTCTGGCCGCCCTGGGCATTGCCGCCGGCGCGGCTTTTTCCTTTCCCGTGGCGCTGTTCGCGGCGGCCGCGGCGCCTGTCATGGAACTGCTTAATCGCCTGCGGGCTGACGCCAGTCTCTGGACGGTCTGGTTGTTCGGTGATAATCGTGATGACTGGACGGCCCGCCTGCTGGATTACCTGGTGATGTCGGCCAGCGGATTGGTCAGTCTGCTGCTGCCGAAGTTGGCGCGGTTTGATCCGCGCGGATCGGTTACGGCCGGACAGATGATTGCCTGGCCCGTGGCGGGCGAAGCTGTGGTGGTGTGCGGCTTGTATGCGGCCGCATTGCTGGGACTGGGCGCCTGGGTGCTGGCGCGGCGACAATTGGGAGCCGTGGATTCATGAAACATCGTGGAATCATCATGTGCTGGCTGCTGGCGGGTATTGTGCTGCTGGGCGCCGCCGGGGTCTGGCGCGAACGCCTCTCGCAACCGCGCGCGCCGGTTCGTGAATTCGTGCCGCCTCCCGCCGACATGCCGCCATCGATGCTTTTTACCACGGTGGCTTTGGGTGGATTTCGCGGCATTATTGCCGATATGCTCTGGATGCGTCTGATCCACCTGCAGCAAACCGGCGCGCCATTGGAAATTGTGCAGCTAAGCAGGTGGATTACCGCGTTGGAGCCGCACTTTGCAAGGGTTTGGGCCTTTCATGCCTGGAATCTTTCCTACAACATCAGTGTGATGTTTTCCGAGCCTGAAGATCGCTGGCGCTGGGTGCGGCACGGCATCAGCCTGCTGCGCGACCGCGCCCTGGTTTATAACCCGGACCACCCGGTGCTGCTGCGTGAATTGGGCTGGATCTACCAGCATAAGATCGGCTTTGTGATGGATTCCGCCCATCAATATTACAAGGCGCGTCTGGCGGAGGAGATGCATGACTTGTTTGCCGGGGCTGGCCCCGACTACAATTTGCTGCGCGAGCAGCCGGAGCTTGCCGAATTGGTGGAAAAGCATCATCTGCAACCGCGGATCATGGAGGAGCTGGATCGGGAATACGGCCCCTTCGATTGGCGGTTACCGGCTACGCATGCCTTGTATTGGTCCTATCAGGGGCGTGCTTTTCCATCTGATCTGGAGGGGGTGCGTGATTGCCACCAGATGTTTGTACAGTGCATGGCTGCATCTTTCCGCGGCGGTCGGCTGCATTTCAATCGCGCGACCGGACTCTACCTGGTTACACCCGCCCCGGAACTGCTGGAACCAGCCCTGCGCGCTCATGAAGAGGCACTGGCCGTCTTCGATCATCCAGTGTTTCATTTTGCCTATGCCAGTTTTCTGGCCGAAGCAGTGGTGATTCTTTACAGTTTTAACCGTCTGGAACCGCCCGCATGGCGGACATGATCTATCGGGAATACATGCGTGACCGGTCCGAAGATGACCCGGAAAATCTACCGCCGCAGGCCGACCTCCGCGAGCAGGCCCGGCTGCGTGCCCTGACGGAATTGCCCGATGAATTGCATGGCCCATTGCAAAGTCATGTCCCGTTTATTCAGAACGATCATTGAGTGCCGGGTTGCCGGGGGAAAGGTTGTTGATGACGGAAAGATTGCCTGCCATTGAAATTGAACCATCGCAGAATGCGACTGAGGCTTGTGCGCGTTTTCTGGACGACTTGCGCGGTTGGATTTTTGACTGTATGGAAAAATATAGCGCCGTGCCGCCCTCCGACGGGCATGATCAACTGACTTACACCACCGCCTGGGAGCCTTTCCTGTGCCGGACAGCGGATGGAAAGGCCCTGCGTTTTCTTGAGGATGCCCGCGATGCGGTGGCGGAACATTTCACACGCAAGGATCTCTGGCGTCATGGCTATTGGCGCATGCAGGAAGCTCATCACGGCACGGAACATTTTGAGCTGTTCCTGGGGTTCATGGCGCGTGTCATGCCCGACAATGCCGCCACCCGCCGGCAATTACTCGATGCCTCGGAGCATTTGGGCAATTGGTCGGCCGCGGTCCCGCCGTGGTTCGACTATGCTGAGGGTTTGTATTATGCCCTGTATTTCGGCGCTGACGGCGTGCGCGCTGACGGCGGGCTGGGTCTGAACATGCCCGATCACCTGCGTTGCGGCAATCTCCTGCTGCTGGCCTTCTCGCAGAGTCCGGAGCGGAAATATCTGGAGTTGGCGGCTGATTACGGCAGGTGTTGGGCGGAGGCCATTGTGGCCGATGACAACCGTTTGCCCATCGGTCTCACCCCTGCCGGTCCTTTGTATGATCTGCATGGTCCGGCGGAGCAGGTTTACCGTTCTTTTGCCGGGATGGCCGGGCTGTTGAACGACGATTTGGATCGCGCTGAAAACATTCTGGCGTCCGGTGGCATCCAGTTTTTCCTGGGTTTGTGGCGGCATACCGGTGATGTCGTTTTCTTAAGGGCGGTTGAACGTCTGCTTAATATATTGACCGGGGCGCTCACGGATCCCGATGCCGGCCCCGCTGCCGCCGCCATTGGTGATTACCGTCGGGTGACCGGCAAGCGGGATTACGATGCAGCCGTGATGCAGGCGCTGGGGCAGCTATCGCCCGCCAATATCAGCGCTTTGTCCATGGATGCCACGATCCGGCGGCGTGGGCGTCCGCCGGGGATCGGCAAACGCGCGGATATGCCGCAATGGCTGGAGGATGGGCAACCGCGCCGTCTTAATCCCATACTGGCGGCTCTGGCCGCGGAAATTACCGGTGATCTTGATCTGGCTGCCCGCGCGTTGGATCTGGGGCGGGCTTATTTCAGACTGGCCATGACTTGTCTGCCTGACGGCCGGGAGCACGGTTGCGCGGCCGGGACGGTCAGCGCCGTGGCGCGCGGACATGGCCGCGACAACAATGCCGGAGTGACCACGGCGGTGCTGTTGCCGTTGCTCAGGTTTTTTCGGCTAGATCCGCCAGGCTAATCCTGTCTTTAATCCTGAAGGCATGTTTGATGCAACAGGCGCCGGCTCAGTATCCCACCTGTTCCCAGCATTCAAAGGGCGCCGCCACTTCCTCGCTGACGTATACCTGGGTCTTCATGAGTTGCAAAATGGAACTCGGCACCAGCGGAGTTACCGGTCCGTGCAGCACCAGACGCGACGTCATGCGCTGCCAGGAGGAAAAGGTGCTATTGGTCAGCAGGGCATGAACCTCAATGCGTTCGCGGGCGTTGCGGACGTCCACCGGCCCGATGGTTGCGGTCTTCGGCGGCACGTCGGCAATATATCCCGATTGGCCGAATACCCCGTGCAGCGAATTCTGCGCCACGGTCAAGGGATGCAGGGAGGCTATCCGCGCCTCCTGTTTTAGGTATTCTTCTATGTCTTCCTTGATGAATTCCCCGACCGGTTCGATGAAGGCAATATGCCCGGTCCAACCGGGCGAAGAACAGCAAAGGTCGGCGCCGCCGCCGCCGCACTCGGTGATCATCTTCGAATAGCTGGAGATGTTCCGGTTGGTCGGGTAATTCACGTTTTCCAGGGGCATGCGCAAATCCTCGTCAATCTGGAAAACGAAATATTTCAACATCGAGTGCGTAAAGCCGGCCTTGTAGGTTTCAGGGGCAATGTTGCCGGCTTCATCCGCCCACTCGTCCATGGCAAAGATGTGTACGTTACGGCAATTGATCCGATGGTAATTGATCAATTGGGCCACCGGAATATAGGTTTCGGGCTCGGGATTGCCGAGTATCAAAGTCACCTTTTTGTTCTGCTCATCGGATTCCTTGATGCGGGTGAACAACGTGCCGATCAGGACGGGGTGGGGGTTCTGCATCACCTTGATCTTGAAGTCCGGGTTGGGATGCTTCTCGAGTGCCTTGCCGCTGATTTTACGCAGGCGCTCGCAAACTTCGCGGTCCTTGAAAGGAACATAGTCGCCGGGAATGAATTTAAAGTCGGTCGGAGGATCAAAAACGATTTTATTGGTTTGGGCTGACATGCTTTACCTCTCAGAGCTTGTTCATACGGTGCAACCCGCTTTTCATGTGGCTGATGTCGCAGGCCGGCATCCTTTGAAAAGGATGTGCAAAACCAGTTCAAGACATCTTTATAATGTTAGCCTGGTGGCGGCGGCAAGTCAATCAATTTGGAATGCCCCGCGCGTCCTGCAATCATCATTCTGCTTCGGTAACATTTTCTTCTGGCGCAACGCGTCCTGGCAATTTTCTGCGGCAGTCGATCTTGGGACAATCACTGCGCGCGTTGACAATCATTCCGGGGCATGTTATTCATTGTGCATGGATACATGGAGGAAGCATGACTTTTCCGCATAATTTTGTCTGGGGCGCGGCCACGGCGGCTTATCAGATAGAAGGCGCCGCCAATCAGGACGGCAAGGGGCCTTCCATATGGGATGTGTTTGCGCATACGCCGGGTAA
>JAIVGW010000012.1 GCA_020201415.1 Lentisphaerota bacterium | reverse complement strand
GCCTATGGCAACAATGTAATCATGATGCTGAAGCCGCATCCCCAACCCCAGAAAGGCGGCAAAATGCCGGCCCAGGCAGCATCCACCACCGCCCCCCGGCCATGAACTTGAGGCCATACATCAGTGTGGCGCGCCCGGACCACTGGTTCAAAAATGTTTTTGTGTTGCCCGGTGTGCTGCTGGCGGTTTTTTTCCGCGCCGATCCGGCGTCGCCCGCGACCTGGCTTGGCGCCGGCGCCGGTCTGCTGATTGCCTGCCTGATCGCCTCGGCCAATTATGTGTTTAATGAAATCCTCGACGCCCCGACGGACCGGCACCATCCGGTCAAGCGTCGGCGCCCGATTCCCAGCGGGCAGGCCCGGTTATCCGTCTGCTGGGGTTTATGGGTGGCGCTGAGTGTCACCGGCCTGGCGCTGGCCTGGCTGCTCAATCCGCTGTTTGGCCTGGCCGGCGCGGCCCTGTGGGTCATGGGTATCCTGTACAATCTGCCGCCGATCCGCCTGAAGGACATGCCCTACGCCGATGTGCTGAGTGAATCTTTGAACAACCCCATCCGGCTGGCCATGGGATGGTTCAGCACGGGAGTGCTGATCCCGCCGCCACTTTCCCTGGCACTGACCTACTGGATGTTCGGCGCATTCCTGATGGCCGCCAAACGGTTTGCCGAATACCGCAACCTGGCCGATCCGCAACGCGCCGCGCGCTATCGCCGTTCCTTCGGCTATTACACGGAAGAGCGCCTGATCGTCAGCATGTTTTTCTATGCCACGCTGTTCGCGCTGCACGGCGGCTTCTTCATCTCACGCTACCATTTCGAACTGATCCTGGCCACCCCGCCCTTAGCCTACGCCCTGGCCTATTACCTGCACCTGTCCTACAAACCCAACAGCCCGGTGCAGTATCCCGAGCGTCTGTACCGGGAGCGTAAACTCGTATGGCTCGTGCTGCTGGCATCCCTGATTTGCGGCACACTTTTGTTCACAGACCTGCCGGCCTTCCGTCAAATTTTCCATGGCGCGTTCATGCACGGCGCGCACCCGTAGCCTGCATTATTCATGAGCTGCTTTCAAAAGATGACTTTTGAAAGCAACTCAAAAATTGCATTGTCCCCCGATAGTCCAAAATCAGTTATAATTTAAGCCATCCCGCCAAAAATCCGATGCAATCCCGGCTCCCGCCGTATTTTTTTTGCGAAAAAACAATTTTTTATTGATAAAATTGGACATTTGATCAATAAGCGTGATAAATGTCCAACCAAGAGATGCTATGAAACTTTTAGTTAAAGACGTTGCCGGTCTATTGAATGTGACGGAAAAGACCATTTACCGTTGGATTAAGCAGGATCGCATTCCGGTTCACCGCATCAATGGTCAGCACCGGTTTAATCGCGCGGAAATCCTGGAATGGGCCACATCCCGTCGCATCCCCATATCGCTGGAACTGTTAATGGAATCCGACACAGAACAAGCGCCACTCCCCAGTCTGGCAGAGGCCTTGAAAGCCGGCGGTGTGTTTTACCGGGTGCAGGGCCAGGAAAAATCATCTGTCTTGCAGTCCGTGGTGCAATTGATGCGGGTGCCGGAGGCGGTTGACCTGGAATTCCTCTACCGGGTGCTGTTGGCCCGGGAAACACTGGGCTCCACCGGCATCGGCGACGGCATTGCTATTCCGCATGTGCGCAATCCAATCGTCCTGCACATCGAAAAGCCGGTCATCACCCTCTGCTTTTTGGACAACCCCATCCCCTTCGACGCCATTGACGGCAAACCCGTGCACATTCTTTTCACCCTGGTCAGCCCGACGGTACGGGCGCATCTGCACCTGCTGGCCCGGCTCGGTTTCGTCCTGAAGCACCCGCCCTTCCGCAATGTCCTGCACAATCAAGCATTACGTGACGAAATCATGCAGCGCCTGATAGCGGCGGAATCCTCCATTCCGTCCCCTCCCATCGCTACCGCCGAACACCTCCCGCACCATTCCTGGTAACCATGTTGACAATCCACACCATGCCGATCACGCCAACCCTACTGGTAATGCTGGCGGCCTTGATGTGCGCCTTCAGCGGTCTGCCGGGACTGTGGTTATCCCGGCGAACGGCCCGCGGACAAAGCCTGGCCTGCACCATGGCGGCGCTGGGCTCGCTGACCGGGCTGCTCGGCGCGCTGGCAGTGGCCTGCTTTTTCAAGGTTTACGGCACGGTCTTCCTGGGCCAATCGCGTCGACCAACGTCGACACCGCTGCCTGAAACGCCACGCACCATGCTTTACCCTATGCTCATCCTGGTCGGCGCCTGCGCCATTTCCGGCGGTATCTTCCGCGACTATCCTGAACAACACAATGGATTGGACGACATTCCAGTCGATCTGTACATTCCCGGCTGCCCGCCTCATCCCCTTACCATCCTGGACGGCCTGTTACGTCTCGCGGGACGCCTGCCTTCCAAAACCTCATCCTGAAGAATCGAGTCAAAATGAAAAAAAAAGCTTTTGCCATCATGTTCCTGGCGATCACCACCATCACCGCCACCGCGGCCACGGCCACGGAGCAACCCGTTGCGCTCACGCACCATATGATGATGCTGATGCTGCAGCTCGGCGTGATTATTTTCGCCGCCAAATTCGGCGGACTGCTCTTTCAACGCCTGAAAATACCCGGGGTGCTGGGTGAACTGTGCGCCGGCATGCTGATTGGCCCATTCCTGCTGGGCCAGTTGGCGCTGCCCGGCCTGCCGCAGGGCCTATTTCCGCCCCTGACCGGCTTTCCTCTGAGCAATGAACTTTACGGCATCTGCTCCCTGGCCGCGATCATCCTGCTATTCATCACTGGATTGGAAACCGATTTGAAACTTTTCATCCGCTTCTCCCTGGCCGGCACCGCCATCGGCATCGGCGGGGTGCTGCTTTCTTTCGGCGTAGGCGCCCTGACGGTGATGCTGCTGGACGAATACATCTTCGGCGAACAACTCGGTTTTTTTGATCCGCGCTGCCTGTTTTTGGGCGTTTTTTCCACCGCCACCTCCGTGGGCATCACCGCCAGGATTCTCTCGGAAAAGCACAAACTGTCATCGCCCGAAGGCGTCACGATCATCGCCGGCGCGGTGATTGACGATGTGCTCGGGATCATTTTGCTGGCGGTTGTCCTGGGTTACGTCGGCGCGCTGCGGACAACCGGCACCCTGGACTGGGGTTATATCGGCATCATCGCCGTCAAGACCATCGGCATCTGGATTGTCAGCACGGTCCTGGCCCTGCTGCTGGCCCGGCGCGTCAGCACCCTCTTGAAATTGTTTCGGGACCAGACCACCATCGCCATCATGGCCCTGGGCCTGGCCTTGATCCTGGCCGGCCTGTTTGAAGAAGCCGGCCTGGCGATGATCATCGGCGCCTATGTCGCCGGGCTGTCGCTCTCGCAAACCGATATCAGCCGGGTGGTCCAGGAACGCCTGGACCCCGTCCAAAAACTGCTGGTGCCGGTATTCTTCTGCTGTATGGGTATGCTGGTCGATTTCAAGGAACTGAGCTCAACCAGCGTGATCGTGTTCGGCCTGATCTACACCCTGGGCGCCGTGGCGGCCAAGCTGCTTGGCTGCGGCCTGCCGGCGCTGTTGTTCCGTTTCAACCCACGCGGCGCCCTGCGCATCGGCATGGGCATGGTCCCGCGCGGCGAAGTCGCCCTGATCATCGCCGGCATCGGCCTGGCCTGGGATATCCTCCGCCCGCAGGAATTCGGCGTGGCGGTCATGATGACGGTGCTGACCACCCTCATTGCGCCGGTACTACTGGCCTGGCTGTTTAACAATCCCACGCCTGGCACCACCCGTGAGGTGCGTGTTTCGAACCGTAAAAACTGTTTATTCGCCTTCCCCTCCGCGGAAATCACCGAAGTGCTGCTGGGCAAGTTGATCGACGCATTCAACAAGGAGGGCTTTTACGCCCACGACCTTGACGGCGACCCGGAAAAGGTCTACCAGTTACGGCAACTCGATACCATCATCGAATTACGGCGCGAAGGCCCGAACCTGATATTCGAATGCGAGCGCGAAGACGAACATATTGTCAACTCCGCGGTGTTCGAAACTACAACCGAGTTGCGCAGCATGCTCAACGGACTGAACATGCCCATCGACCAGGATGCCTTGCAGGCTAAATTCAGCCAATCCGCGCGCATCGACCGTAAACGCGCTTTTGATCTCGGCGCCTACATATCACCCGCCCGCATCGCACCCAACCTGCAAGCCGGCGACCGGGACGCCGTCCTGGACGAATTGCTGAACCTGCTGCTCCGGCAGGGCTGCATCAGCAAAAAGGCCCCGATCATGGAGGCGCTGCTGGAACGTGAAAACACCTTCAGCACCGGATTGCCGGGCGGCTTCGCCATGCCGCATGCCCGCACTAACCAGGTAGAAAAAATCGTTTGCGCCGTCGGCGTTTCCCGCGGCGGCATCGACTTCAACGCCATGGATGGAAAACCCTCGCACATCTTCGCCCTGGAACTGGCGCCACAACAGGCCGCCGGTCCGCATCTGCGCTTCGTGGCCGCCATCACCCAAACCATGCAGGTTGTCGGCCCGCGCCTGCTGCAAGAGCGCTTGGACGCCACGGCCATCCACCGGCTGCTGACGCAAGGCGTCTGACGCAAAAGCCACGCGATCAAAACGCGATTTTTATTTTGTTTTCCGCACGCCTGCGCTAGACTGCCGACATGTCGACACTTGTCTCAGCTTACAAGCGCAAAAAAGGGTGGCGCCGGGCCGGACTGCTTATCTGGCTTGGCCTGGCGCTGGCGTCTCAAGCCTCCATGGTCACCATCACCTTGCGGGGCGGCGGCACGATTACCGCGCCACTCCTTAAACAAGATCTGCACATAACGGCCATAGATCTGGGCTACGATGTGCTAGCCATCCCGGCGTCCGCCATTATCGCCATCCGGGAACATACCCCGGAACAGCCGTCCGAAGAAACGAGGGCCTTCTACAACGCGGGCATCCCCGGAACCTTCACAACCACTGAAGCCGCGGCCATGTTCGCCCCGGCCGTGTGCGTGGTGCGTACGCCGCGCGGCATGGGTTCGGGTTTTTTCATCAACCGCCAGGGCTATCTGATCACCAATTTTCACGTCATTCGCGGGGAACGTCAGGCCAGCGTCACCCGCTTCGTCCGTGAAAACGAGGTCTTGCAACGCATTGTGCACCGGAATGTGCGTATCGTGGCCCTGGATGCATTCCATGATCTGGCGGTGCTGCGCATCGACGAGGATGATTCGCATGACGGTATCGTTCCGGTGATGCTGGCGCCGGACGATAAAAACACGCTGGGTGAGACCGTGTTTGTCATCGGCAATCCGTTGGGCCTGGAGCGTTCGGTCACCCAGGGCGTAGTCAGCCAGACAGCCCGTAATTTCAACGGCTTATTGTTTCTGCAAACCGACGCGCCGGTCAACCCGGGCAATTCCGGCGGACCGCTGTTCAACAGCCGCGGGCAGGTGATCGGAGTGATCAACATGCAGATTCCCGTTATGCAAGGATTGAACTTTGCCATCCCCATCCGCCATGTGCGGTTTCTGCTGAACCATCTTGACGACTTCGCCTTTGACGAAACCAACCCGGAATCAGGTTTTCTTTACCCGGCGCCCCCGCGTCGCATGCAGCCCGTCAACCCGGAGACATCCCCATGAAAACTCACCTAATCATCTGCGCCATTCTACTGCTGGCAGCCGGTCAGGCCCGCCCGGTTGACCGTCTGGAACTGCTGCCCAGCAACGTCCACCTGCGCCTGGACCTGCCCAATGTTGACCATTTTGCCGATGTCATTGCTGATTCCCAAATCGGACGGTTCTGGAAGGATCCTGAAATCCGCGATTTCCTCGGACACCCTGAAATTACCGCCCTGCTGCCGAATCTGGACGCACCGGAGCAACAGCGCGAAATCCTGCGCAAGCTGCAGACCGAGCAACTGAGCCTGTTGCGGGGCGAAGCGGCTTTCGGCCTGAATTTCGGCGGCACGACGGACTTTTATTTCGTGGCCGGCATGCCGGAACCGGATTATTTGCAAGTGGTTGAAATCGACCGGCGGATCGCCGAACTGCTGCCGGAGAAGGTGACATTCCTGCGTGAGAAATTCCAGGGCACGGAAATACTACGCACCACCCGCACCGACAAAAACAGCACCAATGTGTCATGGCAGGCCTGGGCCCGGGAAACACTGCTGGAATCCTCGGACCGCGTCTGGATCGAAAAGACTATTGCCGGATTACAGGCCGGCGCCCCGCGTGACGCCCTTTCAAACCACCTGCTGCGCCTGCGGATGGACGGCGCCTGGCTGGCTGAAGCCCTGCGCAAAGCGCTGGCGCCGGACAAGCCCGCCGGGGACACCGAGGCCCCGGCGGTTTTTGATCAAAGCCGCCTGGTGGAGGCTCTGCACATCAACGAATTACAATATGTTTCATTTACACTGCAGGGCACGGCGGAAAAACTGGAGTCAGTCACCCGCCTGGCCAACAATAACAGCCGCCGCGGCATCTGGTCGATACTGGACACAAACCCTTTGCCCGTCGGCCTGTTACTGCCCGTGCCGGCCGGTGTTGTTAGCTTCAGCCTCGACCGGCTGAACTTGCCGGGCTTTTGGAGTGAACTGCCCGACGCCATTGCCCGGCTCGACCCGAACGTCGCCGGTGGCTTTCAGTTTTTTCTGGGCATGCTGCAACAGACGTTCGGTATTGACCCGGAAAACGACATCCTGCGACACATGGAAACCTGTTATCTGAGTTACGGCCGCCTGGAAAAAGGCCGGACCAGCAACCTGCTGTGCTGGCGGCTGAAAGATCCGCAGCTTCTTAAGACCACCCTGCGGCGCCTGCTGACGGAAGGCGGCCCACTGCGCACGGCCCTGGGGGACAGCCTGCAGGAAGACGAGTTCCTGGGCCAACAGCTTTTCACCATCAGTCAAAATGCGGGCGATCAAACCGCCGCATGGAGTCTGGCAGTGGGTGGCGGACACCTATTGATCGGCAATCCCGATATGCTGCGGGAATTTCTGCGCGCCCTGAACAATCCTGCTGCCGGAGCGGCCTTCCAGTCATCCCCGCTTTTCCGCAGTTTACAGCGCCATACTCCCCCCACGGCCTTCGCCCAAAGCTTTTTCAATCTGCCGGTTTTCCTGCGGGAATTTATGACGGGACCGAATTGGCAGACCTGGCGACAGCAATGGGAAGCCTGGCGCACCAAACCGGAGAACAAAGATCATAACTGGGCGAAGTTCGACCCCGCCCGAATACCCGAGCCGGACAAGATTGCCGGTTTCTTCGGCCCCCTGATCTCACACGGCCGGGCCGTGGACGGCGGTGTGGAAACCACCATCATTCTACTGCCCTTGGCGCCGGAGGGTTGGTAATGCGCCTGACCATGACCATTGTGAGCCTGCTGGCGGCCGGCACGGCCGGAGCCATAGGTTTCGCGGACATGGAAATTTACCGTTTTGAACGCGGCGCCTCCCAGTTGCTGGTCCATGATCTCAACCGGGATGGCCGGGACGATCTTGTTTTCGCCAATAATACCGTATCACGACTGGAAGTCCTGATTAGACGCGTGGAGCAACCGCCGCCGGAGGCGGGGCGCGCGCCGCTGCTGAAGGAAGTTTTCGACAATCAGGGTGTAGTTGTCGACCAGGCCATAATCGCCTGCCGGGTGGCCGAATTGGCCGGGCCCGGGCAACCGTCCGTGATCACAATGGGGCGTGAACAGGGCCTGGTGATTTATCCTTTCGAAAACGGCGGCTTGCAATCACCCCGTAAAATCCATCTGAAAAACCCGGAACGCCTGATGGACATCCAGGCCGCTGATTTGAACGGCAACGGCCATCCGGAACTCGTGGTCTGCCGCAAGGACAACCTGGAAATCCTGTGGAACGACGGCGACGGCGGCTTTCACCTGCGCACGGAAATGAAAATCACGCCGCCCGACGCACTCAAGATCGAACTGGCTGATTTCACCGGTAACGGGCATGCGGATTTGTTGACCTTTATCAGCGCGACCCCCACGTTGCTGCGCCTGCGCCAGGGACAGGGTGATGGAACTTTCGATGCGGAACACATCCTGCCCATCGCCCCGGCGCG
>JAIVGW010000427.1 GCA_020201415.1 Lentisphaerota bacterium | reverse complement strand
CGCCCCGGGCGCGTGCCCTGTATGAGTTGCAACGTTTGATGTCAGCCGGTTTACCCGGTTCCGGCAAGGTCAAGGACTTCTTTGTGGAACTAACGATGATTGTCCGGCGCTATATTGAACGCGCGCATGCCATCAGAGCGCCGGAGCAGACTACCGAGGAGTTTCTGGCCGGTGTGGCCGGGGATACCCGGTTCCGGGAGGAAGTGCTGGAGAAGCTGCGTGAATTTCTGAAGGCGGCGGACCTGGTCAAATTCGCCGCCTGGCATCCGGAGGATGCGGCGATCGAGCGGGCCGTCAGCACGGCGCGCGACTATATCGAAACCGAGTGAGCCCGGAGGGAGCAGTTATGTTCGAGTTTCAAAATCCGGTCTGGTTTATCCTGCTGCTGCCGTGGCTGGCGGTGGTCTGGGCGGTCTATGCCCGTCGGCGGAGCACGGGTATGCTCTTTACACTGCCCCCCGGCCTGCCGCCGCCCCGGCGCACCTGGCGGTTGCGGCTGCGGACAATTCTGCCCGCGGCTTATCTCGCCGGCGCCCTGTTGCTGATTTGCGCCCTGGCGCGGCCGCAACTGGTTTTCGCGCGGGTCACGCGTACCACCGATGCCCTGGCAATTCAATTGGTTGTGGATATTTCCGGATCCATGGAGGCGCTGGATTTTTCCACGGGACGTGAATTACGCAGCCGGATGGATGTGGTCAAGGATACCATGGCGGAATTCGTTGCCGGGCGGCCGGATGATTTGCTGGGACTGGTGGCCTTCGGCGGGTTCGCCGTCAGTCGTGTGCCCCTGACCCTGGATCATTCCGCCCTGCAACACGTGTTGGCGGAGGTGCAGGTGCCCCGTCCTCAGTATGACCGTCAAGGCCGTATTGTGAACGAGGAGGATATGTTAACGGCTATCGGCGATGCCCTGGCGGTGGCCGCCGCCAGACTGGAACAGGAGGATGTCAAAAGCCGGGTGATCGTGCTGATCAGTGACGGGGAGTCCAATACCGGCGTGGTGTTGCCGGAAGTCGCCATGCGCGCCGTAAAAGCGCTGGGGATTAAAATATACACCATCGGCGTCGGCTCCACCGGACCGGCGCCGTTCCGTGCCCGTGACATTTTCGGCCGCGAGGTGATCCAGCGGGCCCAGGTCACGATGGATGAGGAACTGCTGCAGCGGCTGGCGGATGAAACCGACGGGGTCTATTACAATGTGCGTGATCCCAAGGGGCTGGAAAGGGCCTTCAGCGAAATCGACCGCTTGGAGCGCACGGAGGTGCATAGCGATATTTACCGCCGCCATAACGAGTTGTATGCGCGCTGGCTCTGGCCGGGACTGGTAATGCTGTGCCTGGCCCTGGTGGGTAATATGATCTGGGGGCGCCGGTTGATTTAGTAGGGTTTGTTAGCGGAAAGGGGTAGTGTCATGAATTTTTCCGAGCCATGGGTATTTTATCTGCTCTGGAGCGTGCCGGTATTCGCCGTCCTGCTGTGGTGGCTGTGGCGGCGCGGCCGTGACCGCCTGGCGCTGCTGCTGGATGACACCATGCGCCGCAAGCTGTGTCCGATGGAGAGTCGGCGCCGGTTTTACTTGCAGTTTGCCTGCGTAACGCTGGGGTTGCTGTTGACCCTGCTGGCGGCGGCCGGACCGCGCTGGGGTTATCGTGAAGAGCGCGTTTTGCAGCGCGGCCGCGACCTGGTGGTGGCTCTGGATGTCTCGCGTTCCATGCTGGCCCGGGATGTGGCGCCGGACCGCCTGCGCCGCGCCCAGGCGGATGTGACCGATCTGTTGCGCGTGTTGCAGGGTGATCGGGTGGGGCTGCTGGCTTTTCGCGGCCGGGCTGTATTACTGTGCCCGTTGACTACGGATTACAACTACCTGGAGTCGGCCCTGGCGGAAATCAGCGTGGACTCCGCGCCGCCGGGCGAGACCGATCTGGCCGCCGCCATCGATCAGGCCCTGGCGGCTTTTGGCGATGATGTCGGCGCGCATCGCGCGGTGGTGATGATTTCCGATGGCGAGGATCTGGCCGGCAGGGTGGATGAGGCCGCCCGGCGCGCGGCGGAGGCCGGGGTGGTGATCTTTACGGTGGGACTGGGCAGCGAAGCAGGCGCGCCCATTCCCGATCCCGAGGAACCGGGCGGCTATATGGC
>JAIVGW010000426.1 GCA_020201415.1 Lentisphaerota bacterium | reverse complement strand
ACTCGGTCATGATCGACGCCGATGTGGAAATCGGCGGCACCGACCAACTTTTCAATCTGCTGGTCGGCCGCGATCTGCAGAAATCCTTCGGCAAGCCGCAACAGGTAATCCTGACCCTGCCGCTGCTGGAAGGACTGGACGGCGGACGCAAGATGAGTAAAAGTCTCGGCAATTACGTCGGCGTGACCGAACCGGCCAATGAAATGTTCGGCAAAATCATGTCAATCCCGGATGAACTGATGTGGCGCTATCTGGAACTGGTGCTCTGCCGGAGGGCGGAGGAAGTGGCCGAACTGCGCGGGATGATGCAACAGGGCCAGCGGCATCCGCGCGCGCTGAAGGATGAATTGGCGCGGGCCGTGGTCGCTAAATTCCATGATGAGCAGGCGGCGACGAACGCCGCCGCCGAATTCGCCCGGGTGTTTTCCGAGCGCCAGTTACCGCAGGAAATCCCCGTCGCCGTCCTGCCGGGCAACCTGCGCGCCGCCAACCGTGTCTGGGCGGTAAACCTGTTGACTGCCGCCGGCCTGGCGGAAAGCAAGGGAGCGGCGCGCCGTCTGATCCAGCAGGGCGCTGTCCGGTTGGACAACGTCAAAATCAACGACGCACAGGCGGAAATTGAAGTCAGGGAAGGCGCTGTGCTGCAGGTCGGCAAGCGCGGCTTCGCCCGCATCGCCTGGCAGGACTGATCAGGCGCCACCCGGCCGCAGGCATCCGAGCGGCCCGTCAAAAACAAAATCCGATATGCTTGTTTTGCGGCCAGGCATGTTATGCTCCATTAACCGCAATCGCCAGGCAGTCCATTGCGCGCAACGACTCCGGCATACCAGTGTGCGCTGTCCTTGAGAATGCGGCGCTGGTTGGAATAATCGACGTAAATCAGTCCGAATCTTTCCCTGTAGCCGTGGGCCCATTCGAAATTGTCCATCAGCGACCAGTGGAAATAGCCGCGCACATCGGCGCCTTCGCGGATGCCCTGCTCAAGTTCGGAGAGGTAACGCTGCATGAAGTCAATCCGCTGGGGATCGTGCACGGCTCCGTCCAGCGCCGGCCAATCGGTGTTGGCCAGACCGTTTTCCGTGATGTACAGCGGCAATCCATAGCGCTCATGCATAAACCGCGGGCCATATCGCATGACGCGCGGTGTAATTGGCCAATTCATGGCGGTCTGCGCAGCGCCGACAGGTTGCGCGACCGGCGCCGGAGCCTGCTGGTGGTCCAAAGTGATTTCACGTCCGCTATAGATATTGATGCCGCAGAAGTCGAGCTTCTGGGCAATCACCGGCATGTCGTCTTCCAGGCCGGCCGGCATTTCCGCGGCAAATTGCGCCAGGCCGTCCGCCGGGTAACGGCCGAAAACCACCGGGTCCAGCCACCACTGAAGACACCAGGCAGCGGAAAAGCGCATGTCGAACGAACAACGGCGGGCGACTTCCACGACATGAGCTTCGTCCGTGTCGGGATAGCAGAATTGGGCATTCGGCGCCATCCCGATTTGCAGGGCTTGGGGCGAACTTGCCCGCATGCGCGACACGGCTTTGCCATGCGCCAGCAGGATATGGTGGGCGGCCAGCAGCTGTTCGGAAACCGGCAGACACAATCCGGGCGCCTTGACCCCCCGGGCATGACCGTGATTGATGATGTTGGCCGGCTCGTTGAAGGTCATCCAGTTAGCGACGCGGTCACCCAGACGACTGACCAGGAGCCCCGCGTAGTCGGCGAACCAATCGGCGCTATCGCGATTCAACCAGCCGCCCCGCCGGTAAAGCGCATAGGGGTAATCCCAGTGGAAGACGGTCGCGAAAGGTTACCCGGCGTATGCGCAAACACATCCCATATGGAAGGCCCCTTGCCGTCCTGATTGGCGGCGCCTTCTATCTGATAAGCCGCCGTGGCCGCGCCCCAGACAAAATTATGCGGAAAAGTCATGTTTGCAATCCTCGCTTACCCGCTGACTTACTTAGGCGGCTCCATCAAAACCTGTGATTTATGAAGACTAATTTCTTAACATGCCCTGTAATGAATGTCAACACGGGTATGCAATCCCCTGATTTGCGGACTACAACCCTGGACTGGATAATTCATCCTTCTGCAATGTGGCTCCGCACCCATCGAATTAGCTCAGGACGGGCAGCTCTTGTCCAGATCTCGGCGGGATCATCCTCCAAAAGATTTATCAAGCGGTTTGTGCTGGCAAAGCAGAATCGGGGTCGGGGTCGCTATCGAAATCGGTATCGAAAGTAAGTGGGGCGGGATTCGGACAAGAGAAACTGTACACAACCGGGATCGATCCCGATACCGATGGAGAAGATGAACAGACGGTGTGTCCAGCCGGTTTCGGAGGCGATCAGGGAGGGTTAATCTTCGGCTCACCGGGACGGTTCGCCCTACCGTTTTTGGCCGCAATCCGGGAAGGGCGAGGCGTCTCGCCGAGCCGCTGGGGTTTGGCAAGATCCTCTGGAGGGCGCAGACTTCGGCGTGAGCTCAGTCGAAGCGCTGGCTCCCCTGAGCTAAGCCGAAGGGCCTGCTCTGAGATGTGTCGAAGGGTGCTGAGCATCGTCAAACCGGAATTGTTTTTAAAGTGGCTATTTTCAAGTCCGCGGGTTCGGGTTCCCTGAAAACAAATTGACTTACGCAGCACCCTAAGGTATTGTTTAAAAATTAATGCAGGCCGGTTTTGCGAGACGATTTGTCGGGAGAATACCGGCAACAATAGCCTATTAAAAGCGGGTTGCACCGTATGAACAAGCTCTGAGAGGTAAATCATGTCAGCCCAAACCAATAAAATCG
>JAIVGW010000173.1 GCA_020201415.1 Lentisphaerota bacterium | reverse complement strand
GGCCTGGCTGACGGAATTTTGCCTTAATCAGGCCGACAACGTGTTTCAGACCTGGCGGCAATTCGGCGACCAACTTGTCGCGCGTTATGCCGACGGCGGATTGAATTATCCCGGCAAACTCAACATCAAGACCGGCTACCCCCGGGAGTGGCTGGCCACCACCAGTTGGCCGCATGGCCCCACCAAATACGCCCGGCCTGAAAAGTAACCGGCGCGCTTACCAGCAACATACAATGAAGCCGGGGGTATGCCGCGGCGCGGCGGGGGACAGGCTCTGCAGTCTCAAGCGGCCGGCCGCGGACCGGGCAATTTACGACGGCGGAGTTTCCGGTGCGTCCTCCGGCAAAGGCTGGGTGCGCCAGCGCCGATGCAGCCAGGTCCATTGCTCGGGATGCTTGCGGATCACCGCCTCAATAATGCCGGTATAAGCCTGGGTGGCGGCATGAATCGAGGCTGCGCTGCAATCGGGCGGCGGCGGCAGGGCGGGCTGGACTTGCACGACATGACGGCCATCCCCACGGCGCACGATGAAAGCCGGCACCACCGGAGCGCCGGCACGCGCGCTGAGAAAGGCCAGACCGGGCGAAGTACAGGCCGGACGACCAAAGAAGTCCACAAAGATGCCATGCTGGCGCTTCATGTTCTGATCAAGCACAAACCCCAGGAATTCGTTGTTTTTCAATACCTGGCGGCAGGCGCGGTAGGAACCGCGCGCCGGCAGGGTGCGCACCCCCATGGTATGGCGGGTGCTTTCCCAATGCGCGTTCAGGGCCGCCGGCTTGATGGTCTTGGTAATGACGGTCAGGGGCACATCGAAGAGCGGCGCCACGGTACACATCATCTCGAAATTGCCCACATGCGCGGAGAGAATCAAAGCGCCGCGCCCGGCTTTCAAGGCCTCCCGCAGATGCTCCGCGCCGCGCAATTCAACCAGATCGCGCACCTGCTCGCGGTCGGCGCCGAACCGGAAAATCTCCACCAGCAGCAGCCCGAAATTGCGGTACATACCGTCGGCAATGCGCGCGACCTCATCCGGAGGCTTTTCCGGAAAACAGCGGGCGATCGTGCAGATTACTTCGCCGCGACGCACCCGCAGGATCGAGCCCAACAAGCGGCCCAGGCCGGCCCCCAGACGCAGAGCCCGTGCGCGCGGCATCCGCGTCAACCAGCGCTCCAACAATTTAACCGTGAAGACAATCATCGCCCCAGCCCGTCAACGCCGGCGCAGCCGGCGCGTGCTAATCATGCTAATCATGCCTTGCGCGTTTTGGAAGGACGCCGGGCGCGTTTACGCTCCGGCGCAGCGGCCGGCGGGGGTGGCGGAACCGCGGCGGCGGCAAAGCGTAAGCGGCCTTCCTCCAGCGTTACCTGCACCTCGGCGTCATCGCCGATCCTGCCGGCCAGGATTTCCTCGGCCAGCGGATCCTGCAAATACTTCTCGACGGCCCGGCGCAACGGGCGCGCGCCATACTTTTCGTCGAAGCCCTGATCGCAGAGATAATCCATTACCGCCGGATCCAGATGCAACCGGATATTGCGGCCGGCCACGCGCTCCCGCACCTTGTTCAGCTCCAGCTCCAGAATCCGCGCCACATCATCGCGCTTCAACTGCCGGAAAACAATCACGTCATCCACGCGGTTGACCAGTTCAGGCCGGAAGACCTTGCGCGATTCGTCCAGCATCATGCTCTTGAGCCGTTCAAAATTGGCCTGCTGATCCGGCCGGCCGAAACCAAGTCCACCGGCGCTTTTAAGTAAATCCGACCCCAGATTGGAAGTCATGATCACGATGGTGTTGCGGAAGCTGACGCGCCGTCCCAGACTGTCGGTCAACATGCCTTCCTCGAGAATCTGCAGCATGACGTGCATGACGTCGGGATGGGCCTTTTCCACCTCATCGAACAAAACCACCGAATAGGGCCGGCGGCGCACCTTCTCGGTGAGCTGGCCGCCTTCTTCGTGCCCCACATAGCCGGGGGGTGATCCGACCATGCGTGAAACCATGAATTTGTCCATGTACTCCGACATGTCGAGCTGCACCAGGGCATCCGGATCAGCAAACATGAATTCGGCCAGCGCGCCCACCGCCTCGGATTGACCAATCACGGTTTTTTCCAGTTCAGCCTCCATCTGCTGCAGGCGCCGGCTTTCGCTGTCATCCATTTTAGAAAGCGGCACCCCGACCCACTGGGATACCACCCCCATGATGTCGTTCTCACGGATAACGGCCACCTTGCGTTCCTGGCGCTTGCGCCAACGCTCGCGGGTCTTTTCCATCTTCTCACGCTCCGCCCGCTCCTGATCGCGCCATTTGGCGGCTTCCTCGAACTGCTGCGCCTCAATGGCCGTTTCCTTGGCCGCTTTCAATTCGGCAATACGTTTCTCCTGGCGGCGGATATTCAACGGACGGGACATCGTGCTTAGGCGCATCCGCGCTCCGGCCTCATCCAGCACATCAATAGCCTTGTCGGGCAGGTAACGTCCCGTTATGTAGCGATCGGCCAGGCGGGCGGCGGTCTCCAGAGCCCCATCACTGAATTTAACCTTATGGTGCTGCTCGTAGCGCGCCCGCAATCCGCGCATGATTTCCACTGTTTCCACCACAGTCGGCTCATCGACCAACACGGTCTGAAACCTACGTTCCAAGGCGGCATCCTTTTCAATAAACCGGCGATACTCGTTCATGGTGGTGGCGCCCACACACTGCAACTCGCCGCGCGAAAGCGCCGGCTTGATGATGTTGGAGG
The DNA here is from genome assembly GCA_020201415.1 of Lentisphaerota bacterium. Lineage (GTDB taxonomy): Bacteria > Verrucomicrobiota > Kiritimatiellia > JAAZAB01 > JAAZAB01 > JAIVGW01. The sequence goes on along the minus strand of JAIVGW010000173.1, from coordinate 782 downwards.
CATCCATGGCCCCCTCGGCCGAACCGGCGCCCACGATCGTATGCAGTTCATCCATGAACACGATAACGTTTTTCGAGCGGCGAATTTCATCCATCACGGCCTTGATGCGCTCCTCGAACTGGCCGCGGTACTTGGTGCCGGCCACCATCAACGCCATATCCAGCGCTATAACCTGCTTGTCCACCAGTGGTTCCGGCACGGCATGGTCGGCAATCATCTGCGCCAAGCCTTCCACAATGGCGGTTTTACCCACGCCGGCATCACCGATCAGGACAGGATTATTTTTGGTGCGACGGCATAGAATCTGGATCACCCGGCAGGTCTCATCCTGCCGGCCGATGACCGGGTCCAGTTCGCCCTTGCGCGCCAACTCCGTAAGATCGCGACCGAAGGCGTTCAGCGCCGGCGTCTTGGTTTCCGAGCGCCGGGCCTGCGGCCCGCCGGTGGTCGGCACCGCCTCCATTTCCGGAGGCTCGAAATTGGGATCGAGCTCCCGCAAGACTTCAATCCGCGCGCGTTCAATATCAACGTTGAGATTCTTCAACAAGCGCGCCGCCACACCCTCGTCTTCGCGCAGCAACCCCAGAAGAATGTGTTCGGTGCCCACATAATTATGATTCAGGGCGCCAGCCTCGCTCTTGGCCAGGGCCAGCACCTTTTTGGCGCGCGGTGTCAGAGGCAGCGGTCCGGCCTGCTTGGTCTCCGGACCCTGCCCCACGGCTTTCTCAACCTCAAGACGCAATGTTCCGAGGTCCACCCCCATGCGTTCCATAACGTTGACC
>JAIVGW010000425.1 GCA_020201415.1 Lentisphaerota bacterium | reverse complement strand
CGGGCTTACCTGGGATTCGGAGCAAACCAGCGGGCGGCGTTGCGCGGACAGGTTTTGCCGGAGGACGGCCGGCTGGGCTCCATCGGCGCTTATGTTGAACTGCAGCGGCCCGGTCCCTTGCCGGGCGCCGGCCAGTGGACCCATCAGTATGCCGACGCGGCCAATACAACGGTGTCGCATGACGACAAGGTCAAACTGCCGCTCGGCACGCTCTGGTTCGGGTCGGTGACTCACAGCAATGTGCTGCCGCGGCATGCTTCCGGTCCGCGTCCGCAGGTGGCCGGCGGCCGCCTGGTGATCCTGGGAGTGGAGACGATCAGCGCCCGTGACGTTTATACCGGACGCGAACTTTGGGTGCGGGAATTTCCCGGTATCGGGCATGCCTTCACCAGCATGGAACTCGAAGAGCAATGGAGCGCAGGACAGGGAGTTTACATGGTGAATATTCCCGGCGCCACCTATATTGGCAGCCCCTATGTCACCCTGCCGGACAGCGTCTATCTGCGGTATCAAGGCACGGTGTATCGTCTTGATCCGGATACCGGCGCCAGCCTGGCTGAATTCGAGCTGCCGGTGGAATTAAGCGCTGATACGATAGACTGGGGTCATATCAGCGTCAGCGGCGATGTATTGCTGACGACCGTTGATCCGCACCTGTTCGATGATAGCCGCCTGGGCGAGCGCAACTGGAACGCCACTTCCAGCGAGGAGCTGGTGGCTATGGATCGTTATAGCGGTGAGATTCTGTGGCAGCGCCGGGCCGATGTCGGGTTCCGGCATAATGCCATTGCCGCTGATGACGGCAAACTTTTCATTATCGACGGTCTGCGCGAGAAAGCCTTGGAGTTTCTGGAACGGCGCGGGCGCAAGCCGGAGCGGCCGGCGCGCCTGATGGCCCTCGATCTTCGCACCGGCCGCGAGTTATGGTCCGCGGATGATGGCATTTTCGGCACTCTTTTGAGTTACATCCGCGAGCACGATCTGCTGCTGGAAGGCGGTGTCAGCGGTTTCAAGGGGGGTGTGCTGCCGGATGAGCCGCATGGCCGCGGCAATGGTCCGATAACGGCCTGGCGGGGCGCTACCGGAGAAAAACTTTGGGGGCCGCTGAAAGGCACGCAAGCCGGGGCTGGTCCACGTTCCCTGCTGGGCGATCGGTTGATTTCCGCGCGGCCCGGCCCCGCCCTGAATTTGTTGACTCAGGAGCCTTATACCGCGCCGCACCCGCTGACCGGCGAGGAATATGAATGGTCCTACTGGAAGAGTTACGGCTGCGGGCCGGCCAATGCCAGCGACAAATTGATGCTTTTCCGATCCGGCGCCGCCGGCTTCACTGACCTGGAGCATGACAGCGGCACTGGTAATTTCGGCGGGTCCAAGTCCGGTTGTACGGCCAGCATGATCGCCGCGGACGGTGTATTGAATGCGCCGGATTACACCAGGACCTGCACCTGCTCATACCAGAACCAGACATCACAGGGCCTGATCCACATGCCGGACGCCGATGTCTGGACCACCGTGCGCTTTGATCGCGGCAAAGATCCGATCCGCCGGCTGGGGGTCAACCTGGGGGCGCCGGGCAACCGGCGCGCCACGGACGGCACCTTCTGGATGCCCTGGCCGGGGACCGGCGCCTCCTCGCCCAATGTTAAGATATCACTGGAAACCTACGACTTTGCCGACGTGCCGGTTTACTTGACGACCGCCAGGGTTGCCGTCGATGGTGGCCGCAATACGTCGCTTGCCAATACAGTGGATGGCGACGACTTCAGCAGTTGGTCCGTCAGCACCCATAAGGAGACAGGGGAATGGAACGCGGTCCTGGAGTATTGCCTGAATCAGCCGACGGACCTTGATCGTTTATCGCTGGTCTGGCAGACGCCGGATGATGCGAACTTTGAAATTCGCGTTAGTTCTGATGGCGCTAGCTGGACGAAAGTTCATGAGGGCCGTCACAGTGGCAAGAGCGCTGGATTTGTCACTTATCAATTTGATCCGGTCAAGGCGGCAAGTCTGCGCCGGCCATGCCTGGGTGGCGGCTTCGGGTATTCGCGATATCAAGCGTTTACGGGTGGAGGACATCGGCGGCGGCGATCGGCCCTATACCGTGCGGTTGCATTTTTCCGAGCCGGAGGCTCTGGCGCCTGGCGCGCGCGTCTTCGATGTGTTGTTGCAGGGCAGACAGGTGGAGCAGGGACTGGATGTGGCGCGGGCGGCCGGCGGCCGCCGGCGGGCGCTGGTGCGGGAATACCGCGGCGTGTTGCCGGGTGATACGCTGACCGTGGACTTTGTCAAGCCTGACGGAGCCGCACACGGCCCAGTGCTGGCTGGTTTGGAAATAACGGCGGAGTAATTGCGGCGGGTTTGCTCCCCTCCTTTTTATACGAAAGGCCAGGTTGTCATGAGTAAATTGATCAAGGCACGCCGGCTGTTAGCGTGCGGGCCAGTTTGCGCCGGGCTGTTTTTCGGCACGGTCGGACGGGTAGTGGCCTGTCTGATTCCCGTATTTCAATATGCCACGGAAAACTGGCCGGCCGATCCGCACCGCTTGGTGCTGGCCGCTCCCGCGGAGGCGCCGGGCCTGGCCCTGTTGGAGCGGGCGCAGGGCGCGGGGGCGAACATTGAAATTGAACTGGATGAGGCGGCGGCAGATCGTGCCAGGCTGAGAGCCTATTATCCATTGCGCACCGGTCTGCGGGAGCCCTGGTGGTCCGGTGAATTGACGGAGCAGTCCGCCGTTACCCTGCTGGAATCCCCCGCGCGCCGTGAAATCATCCGGCGCTTGCTGGAGCGTAAGGTGGCGGTCTGGGTGATGCTGGAGAGCGGCGATCGAAGCCGTGACCGGCAGACCTGGAAAATGCTGGAGGAGGAAACCAGGAATCTCAAGCAGACGCTGCGGGTGATCCTGCCGGAAGACGATGTCGACGCCTCCGGGATTCAAACTGACATTGATTTCGCTCTGGTGCGCGTTAAGCGCACCAATCCGGAGGAAAAGTTGTTGGTGGAAATGCTGCTGGGGATGGAGCCCGATCTGCGTGATTTTGAGGGACAGCCCATGGTTTTTCCAATATATGGCAGGGGGCTGGTGTTGTATGCCCTGGTCGGCGCCGGAATCAATCCCCGGACCCTGCGGGAGGCGGCGGAGTTTTTGACTGGGCCCTGTTCCTGTCAGATCAAGTCCGCCAATCCCGGCCTGGACCTGCTGCTGTCGCAGGATTGGGAATCGGTAGTGGAGCGCCATCGGAGTCATCTCCGTAGGCATGGCCATCGGCAGCCTGGTGGGGTCGGTGATTTTGTTGCGTGCGCATGATGCGCGCACCGAAAAGTTGTTGGAACGCAAACAGGCTGACATGCAGGCGGAGATGGACCGCATGGAGGATGATTATCGCCGCATCATGCGCAAATTGGGCCATAATGTGATGATCCTGCATGAAAAGCAAAGCCTGGTAGCCCTGCAATCCGGGGGCAGCCCCGCATGGGACATGCCGGTCGATTACACGGAGCTGTTGGCGCGCAGCGGGATCACCACCCTTAATCATCTGTTGCCGGTGCTCCAGGGGAGGATGATCTGGCCGGAACATGAGCTGGAGGTGTTGGTTTACGGTACGCCGGGACAGGTGCCGGTGTATCACCGGAAGAATTTTCTTACGCCCGACGGGTTGGCATACCGCGACCCGATCGTACGGGCAGTGCCGCCGGGCATGGTGAACATAGGGGGCGGTGTGGCGCGTGAGCTGGGGTTGCGGCCGGGCGATGAGGTCGTGATCCACGGTGAGACCATGATCGTCAACCAGGTGGCCCCGGTGCAGGGTGCGCGGGACGATTTGGCGGTTTGGTGCGACCTGAAACGGGCTCAGGCCTGGCTGGGCCGTCCCGGCCGGATCAACGTGATCTTCGCCCTGGAATGCGTATGTCATATCGGTGAGTTGGGCAGGATTACCGATGAGGTCCGGCGGGTGTTGCCGGATACCCAGGTGGTGGAATTCAGTTCGCGCATCCTGGTGCGGGCGGAAGCCCGGGAGCGGGCGGCGGAAACCAGCCGGCAGGCCTTGGAGAGCGAGCGGGAAAATCGTCGGCGCCTGGGGGCAGAGCGCCGGCGCTTTGCGCTTTTTCTGATACCGCTGTTGCTGCTGGCATCGGGATTCTGGGTGTTCTTTCTGATTCTGGGCAATGTGCGGGAGCGCCGCCAGGAAATCGGCGTGTGGCGGGCTTTGGGGGTGCGTTCGGGACCCATTGCCGGGGTCTTCGTTGTCAAGGCGGCCCTGATCGGTCTGTTGGGGGCGCTGGCAGGGTATCCGCTGGGATTGTGCACGGGCGCGGTTTGGGGGGGCGTGGCGCCTTTCACTCCGGAGTTTTTTGAGTTGTCCGGTCCCGGTCTTTTTGCCGCCGCCCTGCTGATTGCCTTGGCTTTGTGCGTGACCGCGGGACTGCTGCCCTCAATGTTGGCGGCGGAATACGATCCGGCTGAGATTCTGAGGGATGGCTGAGGCCGCCGGCCGTAGGATGCTCATGTAATTTGGGGATATCATGTTGCAAATTGAAAATCTGGTGAAACAGTACCGTGTCGATGGTCGTGCGGTGTCGGCGCTTGACCGGGCCGACTTCGCCGTGGCTCAGGGCGTGTTCCGGGTGCTGCATGGTCCCAGCGGCAGCGGCAAGACCACGCTGCTGCTGTGTGCCGGCGGACTGCTCC
>JAIVGW010000424.1 GCA_020201415.1 Lentisphaerota bacterium | reverse complement strand
ACTATGACGGTCAGATGTTTACGCCCGATGTAACCAGTTACGACTTCGGGGCGCCCCTGAACGAATATGGCGAGCCGACCGAAAAGTACTTCGCATGCCGCGAGGTTATTCGCCGTTTCGCGCCGGTGCCCGACATCGCCCTGCCGGCAGCCGTATCCCGGCGGGCGTTCGGCACGGTTGATCTGCGGGAGCATGCGCCCCTGCTGGCGCAACTGGACCAGCTCTCACGGCCGGTGCGCAGCGCCGTCCCCCTAACGATGGAAGCGCTGGGGCAGGGGTACGGTTTCATCCTCTATCGCACCGTGGTGCGCGGACCGCGCGACCGGGAAACGCTCGTGTTGCAGGAGGTGCATGACCGGGCGCTGGTTTTTGTAGACGGTAAATTCGAGGGCATTATTAGCCGAGACATGAAAGAGTCGCCCGTCACGCTGGAGCTCGGCCCCGGTGAGCACCAGCTCGATATCCTGGTTGAGGCCCAGGCCCGCGTTAATTATGGGCGCTGGCTGCACGACCGCAAGGGAATCACCGAGGGGGTCTGCCTGGGCGGACAGTTTCTCTTCGACTGGACGATTTTTCCGCTGCCCTTGACCCGGCTCCGGAAGCTCAGGTATGGCGCGGTAGCCAGCGCCGTTGGTCCCGTGTTTCACCGGGGATTCTTTGATGTTGCGGAACCGGCTGATACATTTCTGGCCTGCCCGGGGTGGACTAAGGGTGTGGCCTGGATCAACGGCTTCAATCTTGGTCGCTACTGGGAGGAGCAGGGCCCCCAGCGCACACTTTATGTGCCGATGCCCCTATTGAAAAAAGGCCGTAATGAGGTGATCATGCTGGAGTTGCACGGCACAGCCTCATCCAAAATAGAATTCCGCGACAATCCGGACCTGGGCTGAAGGCTGTTGTCTGATTTTTAATGTCGCAAATCAGGATTTTGCGCGGCAAAGCGCAAATATCCTGAATTTGCTTGGTGTTTCGTGTATGGTTGAGTTATCTTCGCCTTGATCCTCATCGGTCTTATCTTCGTCCCGATCTTCGTCTCGATCCTCGTCGACCAGGAGTTTGAGTTTGAAGTCAGCACACAAGAAACCTGCGAGGCTCAGAATTCAGTGGTAACGGTTACTCAAACCTCTATGAATGAAAAAACATTGACTTTTTTTTACGCTCTAGTATGCTCTAGATCATACAAAAGACTGTATTACCTATGTATGCCAAATACCAAACTATAGCGGTGCGGTTACAGCATGACATTGATGCCAATGTCTATGTGGACCGTCTGCCTTCGGAAAGAGCTCTGGCCCGTAAATACGGCACAACGATCACCACATTGCGCCGTGCCCAGTCCTTGCTGGTTGATCAGGGGCTGCTGGTCAAGCGCCAGCCGCAGGGAACTTTCATCACCAGCCCCGAGCGTCATCTGATCCGGGTCTCCATGCTGACATCCATGCTGAGCGCTGAAGTCCGGCGGCTGATGCTTGCGGAGTTCAAAAGCGCATTGCCTGATCTGGACTTGCAATTGCATCTGCGCAGCGACAGCAATGTGGCGGTCTGTGAATGTGATCTGGTGGGAATCGGTCATCTTTCCCCCATACCCTGCCAGGATCTGGCCGTGCCTTTCAACCGGGCTGATCTGGAAGATTTGCCCTTTACCGCCTATTTCGAACAGGCCTTTAATGTTTATCGCCAGGATGATCTGTATTACGCGCTGCCGGTCCTGTTCTCGCCGGCCATGCTGTTGGGCAACAGTAATCTGCTGAAGTCCGCAGGGTTGGGTGAAGAGCCCCGGACCTGGCACGCCGGGTTGTGCGCCATTTTCTTTCTCCGGAAATCCAATCCATCCTGGGGCGGAACGGGGTGGGGTTGCCTGTTTTGAAAAGCGCGGCGAACGATTGTCTGGGTTCCACGCCCTGGCGTGATGACCTTTTCATTACGCAAGTCAAAAACATCTGCGCCAACAGCGCGCGCGAATATGATTTTCTGCATCGCCTGCTATTGATGTCCGGCCGTCTGACTGGTGGGGATTTGACCCTGGCTGCGTTTTTGCGATGGATCAGCGATGAAGTCGAATTGGCGCGCCGCCGTGAAAAATTGCGCCGGTCGTTCTATCAATATGCGGATATTGTATGAATGGATAGCTGTAACAGGAAAAATCGTAAAGGATGGGCCAAGATGGGTAAAGCGGAAGAAAATGATAACGTGTATCAGTTTGAAGGCCGGCAGCCGGATTGGATTCCGTTTCCCTGGCGCGGCCAGATGGTCACCATGCGGCAGGGGCCGACGGATCCGGAGGTGTTTGCCCAGGCCATAGAAAAAATGATAGCGGCGGATCTCAATCTGCTGGTCGTGGAAGTGGAGAAAGGCCTGCGTTATGATTCGCATCCCAAGGTTTCCGCCGATTGGGCGCTTTCCAAGGACAGCGTGCGCGACCTGCTATTAATCGCGCGCCGCGGCGGTGTGCAATGTGTGCCGCTGCTGCCTTCGCTTTCACACAGCGGCTACCTGGTGGAGGCCTATCCGCAGATTGCCGAGAAGCATTGCGTCTGTCCGCGCCATGCCTTCACCCATAAGGTGCTTGATGATCTGGCGGATGAACTGATTGAGTTGTTTGAGCCCACGCTGTTTCATATCGGGCATGACGAAATGCTCACGGCCTTTCCACGCCATCAGCGGATCTCGGCCCTGCAATGTCCCGTCTGTCGCGGCGACAATGCCGCGGAATGGTACCGTGACAGTATCCTGCGCCGGCACGAACGGCTCACTGCCCGCGGGTTGGGAGTGATGATGTGGGCCGACATGCTGCTGGAGCCTGAAGAATTTCAACAGAAATCCCAATGGCAGGGCAACATGCATGCCTTCCACGGCGGCTGGCCGGATCATTTTGAGCGGGCGCTGGATGACCTGCCTCGCGACATTATCATGTGCGACTGGCAC
>JAIVGW010000423.1 GCA_020201415.1 Lentisphaerota bacterium | reverse complement strand
TGTTGTTATATAAAATGGAGGTTTCCGGTCTTGCGGCAAAAATCATGTTGTGCGCCATGCTGGCGCTGGCGCCCTGCATGCTTCCGGCAAGGGACTGGGGCGGTATTCAGCGGGCTAAACAATTGGAAAAGGAAAACCGCTTTGAAGAAGCGATCGCCATTTATGAACAGTTGAGCGATAAAGCCAAGAACGACCAGGACGATCAGTATTACATGTCGGCCGCCATGGCCGCAGCCCGCAGGATGGACGATTCGGAAAAAGCCCGGCAACTGGCCGGCCGCGTGAATAATCCCGCAAGGAAGGCGTTCCTTTTGATGTCCCTGGCGACTCCGGCGGAATGTGCGGCCCATTATAAGAATGTGGATTTTTCGGCATGGCCGGATGATATTCGTGCGGCCGCCTACCGGAACCGGGGCGCGGCGTTTAATAAACTTGAACAATATGATGAAGCCCTGGCGGACTTCGAACAGGCTGTATCCGTGCCCGGCGGCTCGCACGTGGTGGTCGGATCATCGGCCCTGGCGGCGGGCGATATCTATCTTCAGCAGTTGAATGATGAAGCCAGGGCCGAGGCGATGTATCGAAAGACCCTCGCCGCCACGACGGCCGGGTATGCCTTCCGCAACACGGCGCTTTTGCATCTTACGGACCTTTTGCTGAAAAACCAGCGCAACGCGGAGGCGCTGGCGCTTTACCAGGATCTGGACCTGAATAAGATCAGCATTCCGTATTGGCAACAGGCCTTGACGCGCGGTTATAGCAAAGCGCTGGCAGCCAATGGTGAGAATATAAAGGCGTTGAAGCAGTTGAACACCTTGTTGCAGACGGCCAAAACGCCGGAAGCGAAGCAGCAACTGCAACAGGAGATTGACCGTCTGGCCGAAGACATGCTGGAATGACGCCGGGCGTTATGCGGGTTGTATTAGGCCCGGGTGGAGACGGTTGCCCGGGCATCCCGAATGCGGAAATAATAAACAAGGAAAGACGCGATGAAAACACTGTGCATGGCCGGAATGCTGCTGGCGGGCGTGGCGGGCGCCTTGGCAGGGGATGTGGTGCTGGGGGTCAACGGCAAGACCAGGCACCAGATCGTCGTGCCGGACGAGTATGCGAATCCCATTGCCCGGGCTTCGGTGGAATATTCCGCCCGGTTGATCCAGGAGGTCTTTGCAACGAATGCGATCACGATGGAGATTGTTGCGGAATCGCGGAAGGACGCGGATAAACACGGCATTTATCTCGGCGCCACCCGGTTCGCGGCGGAGCATGGCGTGGACATCTCCAGGCTGGACGGCTGGCAAAATATTCATAAGGCCGTCGGCAAGCATGTGATCATTGCGGGAAATGATATGACCAATCCCATTCAACCCGGGACGCCGGTCGCCACCAAGATCCGCGTGCCGTACTATGTGACGCTACACAGCACGGCGGAGTTCCTGTACCGGTATGCCGGGGCGCGGTTCCTGAAGCCGGGTGACGACGGGATCGAGTTCCTGCCGGTCCTGGTTGTCAGTGTGCCGGACGATCTCAACACCATCCAGGAGCCTTATTTCCGCGAACATGACTGGGGTTACTATAAAGATGACATTTATCTTTTCAATATAGCGAACCACGCCGTCAAGTTTCAGAAAATATGGTCCATGTGGGGACATCAGCACCCGGTTGCGGTGCCTTACGCAAAATACGGCCAGAGCCATCCGGATTATTTCATCCAGAGCAGGAGTCTGCGCGTCAAGAACACCGATCACCTTTGCTATTCCAACGAGGAAGTCCGGGAATTGATTTATAAGCATATCCTGGAAAAATGCGATGAGGGATATGAAATCGTTGAGGTGGGTCAGCCGGACGGTTTTGTGCCTTGCGGCTGCGAGGCCTGCCACGATCTTTACGGCATCAAACCCGGAACCTGTACACATGGGGCTCCGGCCGGTTTCCGCGGAACTATATCCAGTATATTGCCGATGAAAGCCGTTTACTGGTGGAACACAATGTCCGGATCGTGCAGGTCAACCTGTTGCCGTTCCAGTACGGAATCGAGGGGCCGAATATCTATGCCTATCTGAGGCTCGGGGTTGATCCCTGTCTTAAGACCGCGGATGAATTGTACCAGGAATACGTGGAAGCGGCGTTTCGCGAGGCCGAGACGCCGATGCGACGGTTCTTTGCCAAAGCGGAATTGGCCGCGAATTTGTACCGGAACAACAGCGCGTTCCTGTGGAAGCGTGACCGCGACGTTTTGAGGCACATCAGCATCGCCTATACGCCGGGAATGATCAACGCCATGGAAGAGGATTTGCAACGCGCCGAACAGGCGGCGGTGCAACCGAAAGTGAAAAACCGTCTTAGCACGGTGCGGGGCGAGTTTGATGTCTTGCGTCATGTCGTCGATGTCATTTACTCCTGGTATAATTACGAGAATAAAAAAGATGCGGCATCGTATGCGCAGGTGTTGGATGCGGTGGATGCCCGCAACCGTCAGTTGGAAGAAATGATTGCCAGGAAACGCACGCCGTATAATCCAACTTATATTTCAAAGAAGGGGTTTGGCTGGGGCGTTGACCGCTTCGCGCCTTTTAACTGGGATACGGCGAAGATGCGTCAGCAAGGCGTGGTGGATATAAAGGAAAAGAGCATGTCGGCGGTATTTGCCGAAACCGCGTTGACGCTGGACGCCCCGGCCTGGAAGAATGTCGAGGCGCAGCGGCTGGGCAAGCCTCGCGGCAGCGACGCCGAGCTCCACGCGGACACTTCGTTCCAAGTCATGTACAACAAGGACAATCTTTACATCCGGGTGTCGGGGGCGCAGGACCCATCCCGGATGCAGTTCGAGTCGCGGGGCCGCGATGCGGAGATCTGGCTGGCGGAGTCCGTGGTGATCAACCTTTCCCCTAAGGACGACAAAAGCCAGTATTATTATTTAACCTATGAACCGGCAGATAATTCGTTTGCCGACGCCGAGCATGGCGTGATTACGGATGCCTACGATCCTCGCTATGGTTGGAATGACTGGCGTTGGAACGGCGATTGGCAATACGAGAATAAGCTTGATCCGGAAAAGGGCACATGGGAATCCATGGCCACAATTCCATTCCGGACCCTGAAAACCGATATGCCGGCGGCCGGCACGATATGGGGGTTCAACATCTTCCGCGTTCATTTCTATCCGGAAACGAACGGTAAGCCCCAGCGTGAGATCGCCG
>JAIVGW010000422.1 GCA_020201415.1 Lentisphaerota bacterium | reverse complement strand
GCGTGGATCTTCGCGCTGCAAAGGCACGCCAGCGCGTTCAGCCAGCATCTTGACCGCCGAGTAAAAATCCATTTTTTCATGTTCCATGATGAACCGGAACACATCCCCGCCCTTGCCGCAGCCGAAGCAGTGGAATATTTGCTTGAGCGGGTGAACGGTGAAAGAAGGCGTCTTTTCCTGATGGAAAGGGCAAAGGGCTTTCAGCGTCTGTCCGTGATGCTGCAGAGGAAAAAAAGTTTCAATGACGGCAACGATGTCGCTGCGCGCGCGAATTTCCTCCAGAGTCTCCTTGGCGATCAGGGGGGACATAGGCGTTACGGTTCGTTGACCGCGTTGTCGATGGCGGCGGGGAGTTCGGCGACCGGCTTGAAATTCAGGTGCACGGAGCGCAGGGCTTTGATAATCGGCGGCGCCACGCGCTGAACCAATCGGCCGGTCAGGGCCTGCTCGCGAAACAGACTGCGCATGGGAGCAGGCGGCCACAAACCTGCCGCAAAAACCAGCAGCACCGCCACCAGTACACCGCGCAGCAGGCCGAACAGGGCGCCGCCCAGGCGGTCAATCCCCGCATTGAATTCCACTTTCACCAGCAGGCCCAGTATCAGGTGCAGCAATGCGCATCCCAGACCCAGCATGGTCACCAGCATGGTGAAGGCAATGGCGGAGGCCATGTCCGGATTATCGACCAACCGGGTGTGTTCCGCTAAAACAGCGCCAAAATCAAGGTAGTACTTCCAAGCCACACCCAGGACGAAGACGGTGCAAAGCAGGCGGAACAGTTCCCCGGCCATCCTTCGGCGGAGTCCCATGATGGTTTCCCAGACCACGATTGCCAGCACCACCAGATCAACTGCATTGTAAGTGAATTCGTTCATGTCGGTATTCTCCGAATAATCACGGTGTAAAAGCCGTTCCGGCCAGTTCCTCCAGGCGCCTGTTCGCCAAACCGGCCCGCACATCCTCGGGGAAGCGTTGCGCAAAAAGCAGGTAATGTCGGCGCGCGGGTTCGCGCAGTTGCAGGCTGCGATCGAAAATCTGGGTCAGAGTCCAGAGGGCATTGGGTTCGTTCGGGCGTAGATCAACGGCAGTCCGCAGGGAAACCAGGGCCGCATCGAATTCTCCCTGCTCCACAGCCATTTGCGCCAGGGCGGTATGCGCCTCAAACCATTCCGGTTGCAGGGCCGCCGCCTGCTTGAAATGCCGCAGCGCGGCGTCCGTCCGTCCGATTTCCTGAAAATATATACCGAGAGCGAAGTGGGCGCGTGGATTTTCCTCACAGGTACGGGTCGCGGTGGTAATAATGGAATCCGCCAGATTATCCTGGCCGGCGCGTTGCGCGGAACGGGCCGCCAGAATATAGTTATTCACCGCGGCCTCGATGCGGCCCTGATCCGCCAGTTTTTTAGCTGTGCTCATAAAAGCTTGCGGGGTGGGGGGCTGCAGGACTTCCTCCGGTGGCGTCGGCCTGGCGGCGGCGGGGTCCTCCGTGGTCTGTTCGGCGAGTTCCTGGCGCAATTCATTGATCATGTTTTGTGCTATTTCCATATACATGCGATCGACATGGCCCAGGCTGATGAATTCATGGAAAAGGGAGCGCGCCTGAACCAGGTTGCCCTGCTGTCGGCGTAAAAGCGCCAGATTGAAAATGGCCGGCGGATAGAGTGGATCCTGATCCAGGGATTGCTGCATAATTTCAGCGGCCCGGTTCAGATTGCCCGCCTGGCGTTCAACCAGGGCGCGGGCTGTATTGACGCTGATGGAGAGCGGTTGCCGGCGGTTGGCCTCCATCAGGTAGCCGCGCGCCTGAGTCCAATCCTGGCGTTGGCGGCAGATGGCGCTGAGAAATTCCAGGGCGCGGGTATCCTGGGGTGACTGATTTGCCGCGCGTTGGAACCACTCCTCGGCCTGATCCGGCCGGCCCTGTTCCACGTAAAGTACGCCCAGGTTGTAAGCCGGTTCCGGCAGGGTGGGCTGCAGGCGCCAGGCGGTTTCGAATGCCGCAAAAGCCTCGTCATAGCGGCCGATGCGCGACCAGGCGATGCCCAGGTGGTTCTGCAACATGGCCTCGCGCAGGGGATCCGGCTGAAAAGCAACGGCGCGGTTAAGAAGTGATGCCGCCTTGTCGAAAGCCCCGCGTTCCAAAGCCTTCAAGCCGCGATAGGCGGCCAAGTTATGGC
>JAIVGW010000172.1 GCA_020201415.1 Lentisphaerota bacterium | reverse complement strand
CACCAACAAGCCCACTGCCGCAGACGTTTTGCAGGCTCTGGTAGACCGGGCCCGGAGCCTGGGGCTGCAACTGAAAACCTGCGCCAAGGCGGGTGCGCCCGTCCCCGGCGCCGAATGCCTGCCGCCGGATAAATTTGCAGGCATGATCGACCTGTTACTGGTCATGGGGGGCGACGGCACCATGTTGCGTGGCGTACGCCTCCTGGAGGGCCGCGCCACGCCCATTCTGGGAGTCAATCTCGGCAGCCTGGGCTTCCTTACCAATGTAGCCCAGGAGCACATGGAATGCGCTTTGGACTGCGTATTGCGCGGCGATTACACCTTGAGCCCACGCTCGCTGGCGGAATGCCGCATCCGGCGCGCTGACCAGCCGCCGCAAATCTTCCGTGCCTTGAACGACGTAGTGATCGACCGCGGCGCGTCGGCGCGGATCGTCACCCTGGACCTGCTGATCGATGAGGAGTTCGCCTCGTCCTTCATGTGCGACGGCCTGATCGTGTCCACCCCCACCGGCAGCACCGGCCACTCCCTTTCAACCGGCGGACCGATCCTGCACCCGGAAACAGCCGCCTGGGTCATCAGCCTGATTTGTCCGCACACCCTGAGCACGCGGCCGCTCGTCGTGCCCGACCACCGCCGCATCACCGTGCGTGTAACGCGCAGCGCCGGCGACCTGCTACTTTCGGTGGACGGCCAGGTCAGCGAGCCGCTGCACACCGACGACCAGGTGGAGATCGGCAACAGCGCCGCCAAAGCCAACTTCATCAAGCTGCCGGACTACAGCTACTTTGCCGTGCTGCGTCAGAAACTACACTGGCGCGGCTCCAACATCACCTGAAATCATCATCATGGGGGAAACCACATGCAAGTCATCATGCTGAAATCCAAGCTGCACATGGCCACTGTCACTTCCGCGGAAGCCGATTACGAGGGCAGCCTGGGCATCGACCAGGAACTTATGGACGCAGTAAAGATCCTGCCTTATGAAAAGCTCCTGGTTTCCAACCGATCCAATACCCATCGGTTTGAAACCTATGCCATTCCAGCCCCGCGTAATTCCAGGACAATCTGCCTGAACGGGCCGGCGGCGCGACTGGGAGCGGCGGGGGACCGCCTGGTGATCATGTGTTTCGCGCATGTGCCGGCTGAGGAAGCGCGCAGACACCGACCCCTGATCCTGGTCCTGGACGAGCAAAACCGGCCCACCGGCCCGTTAAAGCAGGTTTAACACTCAGGCGCTTTTGCGCGCGCTGGAGCGGGACGGAGCCATGACCGCGGCGCGGCCGGCCACCATGTCACCGGTGATACGATATTCCGTGCGCTTGCGCGAAGGCGCCTCGTACATGATGTCGAGCATAATGTGCTCGATAATCGCCCGCAGCCCCCTTGCGCCGGTTTTCTTGCGAATGGCCATGCGCGCCATCTCCCTCAGGGCGCCCTCAGTAAAGGAAAGCTTGATCTGCTCCATGGCCATGAGTTTCTCATACTGGCGCACCATGCTGTTGCGCGGTTCGGTCAACACGCGCACCATGTCGTCCTCATCCAGGGCATCCAGGGCCGCCACCACCGGCAGGCGCCCGACAAACTCGGGGATCATGCCGTACCGGATCAAATCTTCCGGCTCCACCTGGTGCATTATATTTTCCTGGCTGGCAGCCGTCGTGGACGCATCCAGCTCCGAGCCAAACCCCATTTTACGCGAGCCTACCCGGCGCCTCACAATTTCATCCAACCCCACGAAGGCGCCGCTGCAGACAAAAAGGATGCCCTCGGTGTTGATCCGGATGAACTGCTCCTGGGGATGCTTGCGGCCGCCGTGCGCGGGCACATTGGCGATTGTACCCTCCATGATCTTCAACAGCGCCTGCTGAACGCCCTCGCCGGAAACGTCCCGCGTGATGGAAACATTTTCGGCGCGGCGTCCGATTTTATCGATTTCGTCGATGTAAACAATCCCCTTTTCGGCTTTGGCCACATCCATATTAGCCGACTGAATCAGACGCAAAAGAATATTTTCGACATCCTCGCCCACGTATCCGGCTTCGGTCAGGGGCGTCGCATCGGCAATGCTGAAGGGCACGTTGAGCACGCGCGCCAGGGTCTGCGCCAATAGCGTCTTGCCACAGCCGGTGGGTCCGATCATCAGGATGTTGCTTTTCTGAATCTCAACCCGGGACAGGGG
>JAIVGW010000171.1 GCA_020201415.1 Lentisphaerota bacterium | reverse complement strand
GTGCCGTCCTCCGCCAGCATGGCAACAATGGGCTCCTCGCCCAGCATCTCCCAGTGGATTCCGTCAGGCGACACAAAGGCGGCGAGCCCGCCACCCGCGGGCAAATAGGCGATAGCCTTGAAACGTTGATCCGGCGGCGCGTCGGGGTTTGGGTCATTGAATGGAGTGAAATTATGACCGGCCTCACCAAGCCGCAGCAGCAGGTTGTTGGCACGGGAGCCCTCAAAATCGAACAGCCCCAGATTGGGACGCGAGAAGTGCACACCGTCCCGGCTTTCGATCATCGCCGGAGTCTGCCGTTGCCGCCGCGGAGAGGCGTTATAATACAACAGGATACGCTCTCCGTCCCGCACGGCCGCCAGGTATGCGGAGGTGGAGCCTTCCCACGGCTGATCCAGTATATGTACCACCTCACGCACTACGGGATGATGCAGCTGGCGGACGGCGGCGCCGGACAGACCATCAATCAGGAAATCATCCACAAACAATTCCAAGCGCGATCCGACGTCAACCGGCGGCTTATGCTTATCCATAGCGGCGGCCGGCGGACCTGCAACCACGTTGATCAATAAAACGGTAAACACAATGAAGGGAAAATAACACATACCTGAATCCCTACTAACTATAAATTCGCTGGTAATCAAAGGATTACACCGGATGGGCTAACCCATGCCGTTTTTATGGAAAAACAGGAGTTTGCCCTGTCACAACCCGTACAAGGCACTGCCATATCTCGCAATTTGCCTGCATGTCAAATGCATGGCCAGCACCTCGCGCTGGCCGTGCCTGTTGGGAACAATCCCCCCTTGATCAGAAAGAAAGATCCAGTCACTTTTTTTCTAATTTGGCGACGGCTTTATTTACCTCTTCTTCAACACCGGCATCAAGACCCTCGACCTTCAGGACTTCTGCAAAGCTTGCCTGCGCCTCGTCTTCACGACCTGCCTGGGCCAATTGGTTACCGTAATCAAACTGCATGTGCACATAACGATCGCGCACTTTTTCATCATCAGGCAGGTTTTTCTGATAATTCTCTTTATACAGTGCAAGAATTCTTCTATAAAACTCACGTTCACGGGCATGCCCTATCCCGAGATTTACCTGTTCAATCAGGGTCCTTAACATCTGCTCGGCTTTTTCACCCTGCCCCAGTTCACAAAAGGCCTGCCCGAGCCGATAATATGCTTCGGCGGATATACCGGCATGCCCCAGCCCGCTGACCATCCGCCCACTGCCGGATGTCACCGGCCATGACCCTATATCGCGATCCCCGAACTCATCAATCAACTGCTGCCATTGCCGCGCGCCCGTCAGTGCCCGCATTTTTTCAATCTCGATTTCCTGAAGCGTGAGATACGCAACCAGAGCCTTTTTTTCAACCTGCCCGATCTCGGATTTATCCCCTTCGGCGGCGACAACGGCGGCCGAGCGATCGGCCGCGCGTCGTATCAAAGCAGTCGAAGCTTCGGTAAGCTGCAAATCCGCCACGGCTTTGATTATCTCATGGCGGATTTGCTCGGTGCCCGCATCATAGGCCGATGCAAGACTCGCGATCAGCTCTTCCGGGGGTGCGCCATCGACAAGCAGATGTGTCGGCATGACATCAAGATAAAAACGGCGGCGTATCACAGCGGATTCGTCCATCACGAGTTCTTCGACATAATCACCGGCCACTCCCAGGTCTTCCAGGGCGCCGAGCACTACATACCGGACCTGGACATCATCATTGCTCAGATTACTCACCAGGGTTTCGTAAGCTGCTTCGCCAAGATGGACCAGCAGATGCGCCGCCGTATATCGAACAACATCGTATTCGCTGGTGATTGCTAACTGTAGCGCAGGCAGGGCAACCGCGCCGTTGCTTCGGACGGTTTCCACGAGACGGTTGCGCTCTTCACGCGCGTTGTCACGGCCTGCACTGTCTTCTGCGCCGTAAACGCTTTGAACAATTGTCACGAGGACCGCCGTGATCAGGACCTTCAAAATGCGCCCCGTCATTGCGGTGCGGCCCGACGCTTCGGAAAATGAATGCTTCTGGATTGTCCGCATAACTTCACCTCACAGTATTTGCATTAACCAACTTGTTTCTCAAAAATTCCATGTTCATGGTGCGCCGGAATTCTCACGAATTCCGCTCCGACCGAGGCTTCCCAATACCGGAATTCTCACGAATTCCGCTCCGGCCGA
>JAIVGW010000421.1 GCA_020201415.1 Lentisphaerota bacterium | reverse complement strand
ACAGTTGGAGTTGAAGAACTCGACACCGACAAACTGCCCCCGCTATTGCGCCTGAAATATCATGACTCCATAGCGGATGCCATACAGGAATTGGGAGCGCCGGACCGGATCGGCCAACTATTCAGCGGCTTTCAGCGTTATCTTTACCAGCCGGCGGTGGCTTAATGTATCCGCCAGACTTCAGCGGTGAATATTTGCAATTTGACATATGTTATATCACACTGGTAATATCCATAATATAACATAAGTCAAATTTACTGATAGCCAGCTCAATCACGCAATTCGATCCTAACAAAATATACGGGAAAAATAAGATGAAAACGATTTTGATCAAATTTGCACTTGTAAGCATTTTGGGCATGTTTTCAGGATGTTTTACATCAACTCAGCAGATGAATAAGCGGGTTCAATCATCCTCATCTTGGGGGTTTGTTAGTGAGATAGATGAGCCATCAAGTCGGGGCGTGTTGAAAAAAGTGTCGCCAGATGAAAGCGATGTCCGTGGGAGGTTTTGTGTTTCACCGAACGGGGAGATGCTTGTGTTTGCTGGAATCCAAGGGCGACACTCTTATATGAACGTGGCAAAAAAAAGTCCGGTTCAACTTTGGAAGATTCCTGTTTCTGGAGGCGCGCCGGTCAAGATTACAAGCGGTGGTGAAGAAGACTGTGAGTATCCATCCTTTACGCCAGACGGAAAACACATCGTTTATTCGTCTGGTGGAACGCTATGGCGCATCCAACAAAATGGTGCAGGTGGACGTACTCGCATCCCCGGAAGTGGTATTGGATCAGACTTTGCCCCGCATGTTGCTTCAGATGGGCGTATTGTTTTTTGCAGCCTT
The DNA here is from genome assembly GCA_020201415.1 of Lentisphaerota bacterium. Lineage (GTDB taxonomy): Bacteria > Verrucomicrobiota > Kiritimatiellia > JAAZAB01 > JAAZAB01 > JAIVGW01. The sequence continues at coordinate 2,716 of JAIVGW010000421.1, read as the reverse complement.
CAAATGAGATCACGAACAAGCTCATTAAGTCCCAATTTTTTTATTTGGATTTGTGATGCCGATGGTGGAAATCTTACGCAACTTCGCGAAGGGGCTTTCCCAATGTGGTCTCCAGACGCATCTAGTATTGTTTTTACACACGATGGCGATATATGGTCTGTTACAGCGGACGGGACGGAGCTTACGCAACTTACAAATAATCCCCGAATCTTTGAAGGACTTCCAACATTTAGTGATGATGGTAAATTTATTGTTTACGCCTCCAATGAAGGCCGCAACGGGAAACCAATGAGTAACGACTTCAACATCTGGAGAATGCGGGTGAACGGATCTGAAAAAACCCAATTGACAGAGCTAAAGTCATGGGACTCTTGGCCACTTCAGCATAGCCGCGGTGTGTTTTTCTTGTCCGCTAGGGCAGCAATTGACATGCAAAACAAGTTGCAACGCATATGGCGGCTTGAAATGCAAGAAGATTGAATAGTTTCTACCAATATATGGAGATTCATTTTAATAATTTGAAGAGATTAGCAGATTAGGGAGATTAGGGGTCAGGAGATTAGGATTAGCAGATTAGGGGTCAGGATTAGGGGTCAGTCCTATATAATAATAATATTGACGACAGGTTTGGTTCGTATGTGTTTATGTCAAGGAAGCAGCGGATAGAGTACTCGGAAAATGCCATCGAGCAAGCCGTCGGAGGCGCCTGTCTTGCCAGTGCCGCGCTCCGCGTTTCGCTAACAAGCCAGTCGACCGAACATCGCCGCCTTTGCCGCGACTGCGTGCGGTCTCTGCCTTCGGCGGTCTGTCCGTAGGCTCACAGTTTTGAACTCCGTCTTCCTCTCCGCCAGGGCTGCGTCATTCTCGGGCAAGACGGCTCGGTCGGAGACCTCGCCCTACCATTTCATAAGCATTTACCGTGGGTAGGGCAAGCCCCCGCTAGCCCAAGTTTCGCGTCTCTGCCTTCGGCGGTCTGTCCGGAGGCTCACAGTTTTGAACTCCGTCTTCCTCTCCGCCAGGGCTGCGTCATTCTCGGGCAAGACGGCTCGGTCGGAGACCTCGCCCTAACATTTCATAAGCATTTACCGTGGGTAGGGCAAGCCCCCGCTAGGAGCGGGTAAACCTCCGGCTTGCCGCGTCAAAGGCGGGGGCGAGCCGCCGAGAATGACGCAGCCGTGCCCGCAAAACAAGGCGTTGTGAATTTGCATTGTCAAACGCCGCTGCCTGTTATATAACCAAGAACGACGAAGGTGGCCGTTAACCTGAACAGCGGAGGGTAAAATGAGTGTAAAAATACAGATTGTTTTCCACAGCATGTACGGTCACATTTATAAGATGGCCGAGGCGGAAGCGGAAGGCGCCCGCCAGGTGGACGGCGTCAGCGTGGAACTGTTCCAGGTCCCGGAACTGATGACGCCGGAACAACTGGAGCAGGCCGGCGCGGCCCAGGCCAAAAAGGCGTTCGCGCATATTCCCACCGCCCAGCCGCGACAGTTGGGCGAGGCGGATGCCGTCATCTTCGGCACACCGACGCGTTTCGGCAACATGAGCGCCCAGATGCGCAACTTCCTGGACCAGACCGGAAGCTTATGGATGCAAGGCGCCCTGGCCGGCAAGGTCGGCAGTGTCTTCGCCAGCACGGGCACCCAGCACGGCGGGCAGGAAACCACCATCACCAGTTTTCACAGCACACTGCTGCACCAGGGCATGATCATCGTCGGCGTACCCTACACCGAGCAGCGACTGCTGAACATGGATGAAATCACCGGCGGCACACCTTACGGCGCCACCACCCTGGCGGGCGGCGACGGCGCGCGCACCCCCAGCGAGAACGAACTGGCCATCGCCCGCTTCCAGGGCGAACATGTGGCAAAAATCGCAGTCAAACTGTCAGGCAGATCAACATAACAGAAGGAGGCAATCACATGCGTGCGATAATCGATCCGGAACTCTGCACAGGCTGCGGACTGTGCGTCGATACCTGCCCCGAGGTTTTCGAGATGGACAGCGACCTGGCCAAGGTTAAGGTGGATGCCGTGCCGCCGGAAGCGGCGGAGACTTGCCGGTCAGCCATGCAGGACTGCCCGGTCGAGGCCATATCCATCGAAGATTGACATTGTCCGGGAGCGCGTCATTCGGCGCGTTCCCGGCCGGCCGGTCCAAAGAGAAATTCCACGGCGGCAGCCGGATCGATACGGAAGGTAGAGCCGCGCCCTTCGAAGAATCCGTGTGCCTCGATCAGGTGCAGGTTCAGGTCGGTCCAGACCAGGGTGCGGCCCGTGTCGGTTTGTTCGGCGGTAGTGACCCGCTTGGCGAAACGGCCGGCATGCCGCCAGGGGCAGACCAGGATACCCTTGCACTCGTCGCACATCACCCGCAGTCGGCCATCCTCCGTCTCCACCCAGTTGCCCAGGCCGGCCTTGGCAATGACGGTAAGATCGCGCAGGCGTTCAGCCAGCATTTCAAGGGTGATGCCGCTGCGTTCCAGAACATTGGCATCCGCCTGGATGATTTCCGCCGCGGAGCGCGGATCGTCCCCCATGAACCCGCCCGCCACCAGGGCGGAGGACCTCAGGTTTTCATCCAACTTACCGTCATCCGGTGATAATTTCATAACATACCTGCCTCTTACACTCCGCATTACGCGAATTTGTCGTAGTAGATCCTGTCTTCCGGCATGCCCAGTGATGTAAAAAGATTGGCCGCCGCTTCAATC
>JAIVGW010000420.1 GCA_020201415.1 Lentisphaerota bacterium | reverse complement strand
ACCCACGGTAAATGCTTATGAAATGGTAGGGCGAGGTCTCCGACCGAGCCGTCTGGCCGAGAATGACGCAGCCCTGGATAAATCAGTTGCCATCACTGGTTTTGATTGCTTGTTAAGTAAAAACAGTTATCATTAATTTGAAGTGCCTGGGTTGGATTGATTTATTACCTATAAGGATAAATTCGAATGAAAAAAAGTGCGCGAGCCTGTTCAATGGTTTTGATTTCACTGTGTATGCTGGCAGTCATGGGAACGATGTCGCCTGCCATGGCCGTGGCCTCGCGCGCCAATCTGCCGGGCCCGCCGCTGAAACTGGTGGAGGATGGTCAGCCGCAGGCGGAGATTGTTGTTGCGGAAAATTGTCCGCGTCTGGTGGCGCTGGCGGCGTTGGAACTCCAATATTATATTGAAAAGATAAGTGGAGCCCGTCTGCCCATCGTGCGGGAACCGACCGGCGCGCTACCTTTGCGTGTTTTTATCGGACGGAGCGCCGGCACGGACAAGCTGGGAGTTACGGATGACGGTTTGCGCGATGGTGCCTACCGGATCGTTTCCGGGCCGGACTGGCTGGTGCTGCTGGGAAAAGATTTTGATTTCGATCCGCCGTTCAAGCCCTGGCCGATGTCCCGTAAGGATAGCGATAAGCCGCAGGCCGCCTGGGATGAAGCCATCAAGGGTCATACCGATACGGCTTGGGATTTTCCCTTTAGATCCGGTTTTAAGTTTTTATGGAGTCCCAATAATTTCAACACAATCATGTCCGAGCGCTATGGCGATGACAACAGCTCTGTCTGGCAGCCGGTGGAAGGCCAGCCGGCCGGTTTGTGGGAATTTGACGTTGGCGGTTCGCTGAACGCGGTTTACGGTCTGCTCCGCAACCTGGGCGTGCGCTGGTACATGCCACGTGAAATTGGCGAAGTGGTCCCCGAAATGGCTACGGTTACGGTCGCCCCCATCAATGAGACCACTGTGCCGGCCTTCGCCGTGCGCGGTTATGTCTGGTACAATTTCGGCGGTTTTTCATTTGAAGATATCATGTGGGCGCGGCGGATGGGTATGAATTCCGGTTATGAGCAAATTGGTGTGCTGCGCGGACCGCATGGCTTGACCGATGTGCATGGGCATCCGGCCATGCAGGAAGCGCATCCGGAATATTACGCGCTGATTGGCGGTCAGCGCGATACCCAACATCGGGGCCACGGCACGGCCAATTTTATGTCCGATGGCCTGACAAGGGAAACGGTTAATTTTGCGCGTTTTCTCTTTGACACTTACAATCTGCCGGCTGTGGAAATCTGGCCGGGTGACGGCATCATGCTTTCGCAGGACGAGGATTCCATGGGAAAAACCGCTTCGGAACTGATCTGGGGGTTTGTGGACCGTGTGGCGCGCGAGGTTTACAAAACTCATCCGGATAGATTAATCATTTGTGGCGCCTATACCACATATAAGGATTCTCCGGACAATATTGAAAAATTCTCGCCCAATGTGGTGGTCAATATCGCCAATTGCGGGCGGGCTGCGTCTCTCGATCCGGAGCACTGGGAGCGTTACAGCCGCATGGTAGAAACCTGGCAGCGCAAGGTGGCGCCGGGGCATATCCTGCGTTACGAAAACAACCGCGCCGGTTTGTCTGCGCCCTTTACCTTCCCGCTGGTGCACCCACGGGCCATGGCCCGTGATTTGCAGTTCCTTAAAGGGAAGGGCATGGGTGAACGCGGCGAAGTTGCTCAGCGGCGCATGCGCTGGCATGCCCCCGGGCACGACCATCTGGCGCTTTATGTGCAGTCGCAGTATCTGTGGGATCCGGATCAGGACCTGGACGAGCTCCTTGATGAATATTACAGCCTGTTTTACGGGACCGCGGCGCAGCAGATGCGCCAGGCCTTTGAATTCGCTGAAGATGCGCGTGTTCAGAAACAGACTGCGACTCTGGAGGCGGCCCTGCAATATCGCGACTTGCTTGATGCCGCCCGCACGGCTGCCGGTGACACGGTGTACGGTGAGCGTATTCAACTCATCATGGATGAGCTCAAGCCCCGCGAAAAGCTGGTTGCCGATTATGAAGCCCGGCAAAAAGCGATTGCTGAATTCCGTGATAATGCCCGGCTGGCAATCGGCGTGGAAGGTGCGGACCTTTCCAAGGCTGAAGTTTATGAATTGAAGGACATCAAGACCGGGGAAGCCATTGATCCGGCG
>JAIVGW010000170.1 GCA_020201415.1 Lentisphaerota bacterium | reverse complement strand
GTTCTTCATTCCGCAACGAACTACCCGCGTTGACGCCAACGCCCTCTATGAAATTGACGATCGGGGACGTGACATCGGCCAAATCGATCTGGAAGGCGGCTGGGCCACGCACTTGCAGAGGGCTGAGGACTTCCGCTTAGACGATCCCCACGATATTGCCTTCCGTGCCTTCCGCAAACACGAGGCGCCGCGCGTTAATTCTCCGTCTGAAGCCGCCCGGATTGCCGTCCCGGACCGCGCTTTCTGGGAGGCGGCAACCGCCAAACAGCTATCCGCCGCCCAGGCCCATGCCGCCGGCCGGATTGCGCTCATCGGCGACTGCAATACGGCCACACTGGGATGGTACATTGATTTTCGCGGCATGCAGCAGGCCATGTTCGACCTGATCGAGCAGCCGGCGCTGGTGCATGCGGTGATGGAAAAAGGCGTCGAATACGCGATTGAACGCGGCAAATTCTGCATCGACCACGGGCTGTGCATCCTGCGTCTGAACGACTCGGTGGCCAACATGTCGGTCATTTCCCCGGCCACCTGGCGCGAATTCATCCGGCCGCACATGACGGAAATCTGCGACGAGCTGCACAATTACGCCCCCGACACCAGAATTTATTGCCATATCTGCGGCAATATCCTGCCTGTGATCGAAGATCTGGCCGGCACCGGCCTGGACTGCATTGGTCCGCTTGATCCGCTGGGCGGGTTCAGCGTGGCGGAGGCCCGCGCCCGGGTCGGAACGGAGATGATCCTGCTGGGCGGGGTCAACACCTTGGATTTCATCAATGCCGATCCTGCACAGATTAAAGAACAGGCCCGTGCCTGCATCCGGGCCGGACAGGTGCGGGGCAGTCGCTATATTCTCAGCTCCGGCTGCGTGGTGCCGCCGGGCGCGCGCAAGGAAAACCTGCTGGCCCTGCGCCGGGCCGCGGAGCTGGAAGCATGCACATTCCAGAATGTCAGCAATTAATGAAAACCTATACCCGGCATTTGAAATTCAGGAAACGAAATAAGATGTTATAGATAATGATATTATGCTTTAAGAGCCCTGCACCTGTTGGGTCAAAGAAAAGTTTCCTGAATTTCAAACCCGAAGGGGTTGGCGATTTTACCGCATCTGCTTTGTTGGCAAGGGTTCGGAGTATGCTAATACACCTTCACCCTTGCCGCCGCGCATCTGCGACAAACTTGCCAACTGAGGGATATAGGTTAAATAATCGCACAAATCAACTCAGGAAAAAACCACATGTCTTCACTTGAAAAACTGACACCGTGGGCGGAAAAGGCCTGGCAGACAGGCATGGAACGACTGTATCACGAAAAAACCAACCTGATTTACGACTTCATTACCGACTACGACACCAGACATCGGTTCGACCTGCTGCCGACCCCGGCAGAGATTCGCGATCAATACCCCAACCCCAACGGCTGGGCCACGGGCATGGAGGACAGCACAATCAACGGCGGCGTAATGCTGGCCTGTCTCTGTGACCGCTTCACCGCCACCGGCGACCCGCGCGTCCGCAAGGAAGCCGCGCTGATTTATCAGGGATTGAAACTTTGCGGCTGTATCAGCCGTGAACCCGGCTTCGTGGTCCGCAGCGTCAGCCCCTTCGATGGCGCGTCCTACTACATTGAGACTTCCCGCGACCAACTGACGCATTTCGCCCACGGACTATGGCGTTATTTCAACAGCCCGCTGGCCGACGAACATCAGAAAACGGAAATGCAGGACATGATGACCAGGCTGGCGGAGCGCATGCTGCGGCGGATCACCCCTGAAAACGACTATCATTTCGGGCGCGAGGACGGCTCCCCGGGGTTGCCCGACCGCATGTGGGGTGCGATCAGCGCTCATGAATTTGCACGCCTTCCACTGATTTACGGCGTCACCTGGCAGATGACCGGCTCAGATCAATGGCGGAAACTGCACCTTGAATACGCCCGCACGGCAATCGAACGGTGCGCCGCGGTGCGACTGGACAATGTACCCGCACGTCCCTGTTACGGCCTGTTCCAGCATCAATACGCACTGGAAGCGCTCGCGGCCCTGGCGCCCGACGCGGATATGCGTGAGGCGTGGCGGTGCCAGATGCGGCGCATCGCCGAGGCCATGCCGCCCTACGCGGCAAAGTGTAATCGAACGTTTCAAAAGCACTGGCGCCAAACACTGGCATTTGGGCGAATGGCCGGCGGAGATGGCATGCGAAATGGCGCTGCGGGAACTGGGCGAAAGCATCCTGATCACGCTGACAAGCCCTGAAATGCCATTGACACCCGTACAGGAACAGTGCCTGGAACAAGCACTGACACAGGTGGATTACAAGCTGCTTTTCAGTTACGGCATGCTGTATCCGCAGGCGGCGTTCTGGCGATGGGCCTCATTAACGGCCAGATGAACGCCTCCAAAGAAAAAGCGGCGTCAAGCCGCCGCAGTCCAAAATATCCATTAGATGCGGATTTCTTTTACTGACAATTGCAACGAAAAAGGCTATACAGCTAAACAAGCTTGGCATGTATCACATGACAAGGATCTGGCTGCGGAACCGCTACGGCCGGTTGACTGCGGCCATCGGCGCCGGCCCCTATTTCTTTTGCGATACGCAAGAAGATTGTGGCTGATGGATGACCTGTGCTGCCTGCCCCTGCGCTTCGGCCTGGGAATGGGCGGATACCTGGCCCGAGACCACGGCGAACACGAACGTGACACCTTTGCCGGCCTGGTCACCCTGACCGGCAGCTGGCGCTTACACCGGCATTTCAACCTGCGGGTCAACTGGCATCGTGTTGTCACGGACTACAACCGCGATACCGACGTCATCCTGGCCGGACTGGGATTTTTGTTTTGACCCGCACTTGTTTACCTTGCAAACTACATCTTGCTGATGATGTTGTCGGCGAACCCGGAACAGGGCAGCGTGGTGGCGCCTTGCATCAATCGTGCGAAATCATAAGTCACCTGCTTGGAAGCAATGGCGCGCCCCAGAGCAGCTTCGATCGCATCGGCGGCTTCAATCCAGCCCATGTAACGCAGCATCATGGCGCCGGATAAAATCACGGAGCCGGGATTAACCTTGTCCTGACCGGCATACTTGGGCGCGGTGCCATGGGTGGCCTCAAACACGGCATGTCCGGTGAGATAGTTGATATTGCCGCCGGGCGCAATGCCGATACCGCCCACCTGCGCGGCCAGGGCATCGGAAAAATAGTCGCCATTGAGATTCAGGGTGGCAATAACATCGAATTCATCCGGCCGGGTCAGAATCTGCTGGAGGAAAATGTCGGCAATGGCATCCTTGATCAGCACCTGCCCTTCCGGCACATTACCGCCGCATTCCTCCCAACTGATCACCCGGCCGGCATACTCGCGTTTGGCCAGTTCGTACCCCCAGCGCATGAAAGCGCCCTCGGTAAACTTCTGAATGTTGCCCTTGTGGACCAGCGTCACGGACTTGCGGTTGTTATGCAGGGCATATTCGATCGCCGCGCGGATCAGGCGCTCCGACCCGGTGCGCGAAACCGGCTTCAGGCCCAGCCCGGAATCGGGACGAATATCCCAGTTGAAGCGCTCCTTGAGAAATTTCAACAGCTCGGCCGCCTCCGGCGTGCCTTCCTGCAATTCCTTGCCTGAATATACATCTTCGGTATTTTCACGGAAGATCACCATGTCCACCCGCTCGGGATGCTTGACCGGTGAAGGGGTGCCCGCGAAATACCGCACCGGCCGCAGGCAGACATACAGATCCAGCATCTGACGCAAAGCCACATTCAGACTGCGGATACCGCCGCCGACCGGCGTCGTCAGAGGACCTTTGATTCCAACCAGATAATTGCGAAAAGCCGCCACTGTCTCATCAGGCAGCCAATTGCCGGTACGGTCGAAAGCCTTCTGCCCGGCCATAACCTCCATCCAGGCAATTTTGCGCTTACCGCTGGATGACTTCTCCACGGCGGCGTCCAATACCCGGACCGCGGCGCGCCAGATGTCCGGCCCTGTGCCGTCGCCTTCAATAAACGGCACAATCGGCATATCCGGTACCTGTAATCCGTCCGGCCCCATGGTGATTTTTTGTCCATTTTGATTCTGACTCATCTTGATACGTTCTCCCTGGTTCTGATTTCTGCGTTCTATCTTCGGGTTACCCCGGTAACAACACTAAAGAGGTTGCGATCCCGCTAAAGCGGGACAAGCAGCGAGCCTGGCACGCCGGCAGCGTGAACCCTCCAATCTCTTGATAAACCGCCTCCTTCAAACATCATGCCATTTCAACACATTCATTTCCCCTTGAAAAGGCCACAAATCAGCATCTGTAACCAATCCAGCCCTTACGG
>JAIVGW010000011.1:1061-11892 GCA_020201415.1 Lentisphaerota bacterium | reverse complement strand
GCCGACAACAGTCTGGATTGCATACGCGGTTTCAACTACAAGCCCCGGGAGATACGTGATTATCTGGACCGTTTCGTGATTCAGCAGGCCGAGGCCAAAAAAGTGTTGGCGGTGGCCATTTGCGATCACTACAACCACGCCCGTCAGTGTATAGAAACACCGGCCCTGGCCGAAAAGGATTATGCCAAGCAAAACATCATCCTGCTGGGGCCAACGGGCGTCGGCAAGACCTATCTGATGCGCTGTATTGCCCGTTTGATCGGTGTCCCTTTCGTTAAATCTGATGCCACCAAGTTTTCCGAGACAGGCTATGTTGGACATGATGTTGAAGATCTGGTGCGCGATCTGGTAAAGGCGGCCGATGGCGACGTCAACCTCGCGCAATACGGCATAATTTACATTGATGAAATCGACAAAATCGCGGGTAGTTCCGGAGGTTCCGCCCGCGACGTTTCCGGTCGCGGCGTGCAGGTCAACCTCTTGAAATTGATGGAAGATACGGATGTCAGCATGCAGAGCCAGACCGATCTGCTGGGCCAGGTGGAAGCCATCATGCAACTGCAGCGCAGCGGTAAGTCACCCAAACGCACCATTAATACACGCCATATTCTATTCATAGTCAGCGGCGCCTTCGATCAACTTTCGGAAGTCGTGCGTCATCGTCTGCACGCCGGCGCCATCGGGTTTTCCGCCGAAACTCAGGATGAACACAACGACAGCGAATTTCTGAAGGCGGCCCTGACCCGGGATTTCATCAAGAATGGTTTCGAGCCGGAGTTTATCGGCCGGCTGCCGGTCCGGGTTGTTTGCGGACACCTCACGGCGCACGACCTGGAACAGATCATGCTCACGGCCGAGGACAGCATTCTCTCGCAATACCGTCGCGATTTTGCCGGCTACGGCATTGATTTCCGTCTTACCCCGGAAGCCCTTTCAGCCGTCGCCAGCAGGGCATACGAAGAACGCACCGGCGCGCGCGGACTGATGACGGTCATGGAACGTATTTTCCGCGGTTTCAAATTCGAGTTGCCATCAACCTCAATCAAATCGCTTGAAGCGGACACCAGGACCATTGAAGACCCCGAAGGAGAATTGCGCTCTATTTTGCGCGATAACCTCCACGCCCAGGCGGACATGCTGAAGCGGGAAACCGCGGAATTTGCCGCGCGTTTTCGCGGAGAACATGGTTTTGAACTGACCTTCAGCGAGGAGGCCTTGGACAAGCTGGTGGAACAGTGCATCCGAACCGATCGCACCATCCGCTCCATCTTCGATGAAAAATTCCGGGACTTTCACCACGGCCTGAAACTTATCGCCAATAATACCGGACGGAAGGTTTTCACCATCACCCCGGAAGTACTGCAGGCGCCCGACCGTGAACTGTCGCGATGGATTGTGGAAAGCTTCAAGTCGGCCAACCTTTCCAACAAAAACCCCGAGCCGCCCGGCTTGAGTTAACGGGCCAGCCCCCAACGCCTGGAAATGGGCCAATAGACAAAAAAAGTCGGTCCCACCAGGTTCATCCTATCCACGGGGCCCCAGTAACGACTATCCAGACTGTTATTCTGATTGTCGCCGCAGGCAAAGTAGTCCCTCGGTCCCAGGCTGACTGTGCCGTGGCAGGCCTCTAGAAAATCGCCGGAATCTACATATCCGTGATAATCCCCCACCCCTTGCTGGATGTGCTGCATGATGGACGGATGCCGGACCGGCTGGCCGTTGATTAACAGACGGGGCGGGACAATCCGTAACTCTTCCCCCGGCAATCCAACCATGCGTTTGACATAATGTTCGTTCTTTTTGATCTGGGGATGCTCAATGCCGGTGGTCGTGAACACCATGATCTCCCCGCGCCGCGGACGGCGGAAATGCCATATCAAACGATTGACAAATATATGATCGCCCGCGGTCCGAATGGCGGATGCCAGCAACTGTCCGCGGTAAACCGTCTGCCCCGGGACAACGTGAAAGTGCATGTTTTCATGAACCTTGTGGGGCACATCATTAACCAGCAGAAACAGCCCCTGCTGGGTCTGATGCGGGCGAACAACCCCGGTCTGGCGGGCCTTGATTTCCACATACCAATCGCCGAAAATCAACCATTTACCGAGCTTGAGCGGCCAGCGGTCGGTTACGCCGGGGCCGGGGAAAGCACGGAAATGAATCCCGTGCAAAGTCGGATACATTGATGAAGTTGGGATTTTGAAAGGTTGAATAAAATATGTGCGGAACGCCATGGCCACTACCACGGCCACCACCAGCACCTCGACGTTTTCACGCAACGCGGCAAAAGTGCGAGGTGGCGCCATTTTCCGGGCGCATCCGGCCAGCCGGTCTGCGGCCTGTTCCATGACCCGTGGATCGTTGCCATACGCGATGGTTGTCGCGGCGGCGATTTCATCGCGCATAGCCTGCAGCACCCGGGGGTCAGCCACGTCTCCACGCATGTTGCATACATGCCGGGCATCTTTGAGCGCATGCCGCAATAAACGACGGGCGCGGCGGCGGTTCCAACCTCTTTTAAAGCCTTGCACATCTGGCGTCCGCGGGAATCAGCGCGTGTGCGGTGAATCATGGCCGAAAAAGCGTCCACCGGCTCACCATTAAGCAGAATATCCATCTTGACCAAATCACTGGCCATGTATCCGGAATACTCGTAATCCATCGAGGCATAGCCATGGCTGATGCTTTTAAGGTAATCATAGAAATTGATCAGGATTTCGTTGAGAGGTATGGTACAGGTCAACATCACGCGCCGGGTATCCAGCGAATCCGTCTGACTCACCGAACCACGGCGATCCATGATCAACTTCATCAAGTCACCGATATGTTCGTTATGGCAGATGATCGAGGCCCGGATGACCGGCTCCTCAATATGATCGATCCGGGTAGCATCCGGCAGATGCGTCGGATTGTCAATGGTCAGCATTTCACCGCTTTTCATGTGCACATGATAAACCACGGCGGGATAGGTGCTGATAATGTCCAGATCGTACTCCCGACGCAAACGTTCCTGGACGATTTCCAGGTGCAGCAGCCCCAGGAACCCGCAACGGAAACCGAACCCGAGCGCCACCGAGGACTCCGTCTGGAAGGTAAATGCGCTGTCGTTCAATCCCAGGCGTTCCAGGCAGGCCTTAAGCTTTTCATAATCGGCGGTATTGACAGGATACAATCCGCTGAAAACCATCGGATGTATTTTTTTGAATCCCGGCAGCGGTTTTGCCGCGGAACTTTCGGCGTTTACCAGCGTGTCGCCCACCATGATCTCGCGCGGTTCCTTGATAGTGGTCACCAGATAGCCGACCTGACCAGCCCGCAGGGCCGGCACAGGAGTGAATTTTGGCGAAAATATGCCCACTTCCTTAATCTCCGTAGTGGAATTCACCCCCAGAAACCGAATGCGGTCGCCGGTGCGTAGCACACCGTCCATGACCCGCACATAAGGCACAACACCACGGTAGGCGTCATAAATCGAATCAAATATCAAGGCCCGGTTCAGGCGCGGCAAACTGGCCGGGGGCGGCGGAACCAGACGCCTGATGATTTCCATGACCTGCGGCACGCCTTCGCCGGTCTTGGCGCTGATGGCGCAGACATCGCGCGTGTCAATGCCCAGGACTTCCTTGATCTGGCGCAGGGTCTCGGGCACATTGGCATTGGGTAGATCCACCTTGTTCAACACGGGAATGATTTCCAGATCGTTTTCCAGGGCCAGATAAACATTGGCCACGGTTTGCGCCTCAACACCCTGGGATGCGTCAACCACCAGCAGAGCGCCTTCGCAGGCGGCCATACTGCGGGATACCTCGTAAGTGAAATCCACATGGCCGGGAGTATCCAGTAGATTATATTCATAAACAAGGCCATCGGCGCCTCTGTAGCGCATGGTCACGGGATGGGACTTGATGGTTATACCGCGTTCGCGTTCCAGGTCCATGCTGTCAAGCAGCTGATCGCGCAGCAGGCGCGCTTCCACGGTGCCCGTGAGCTCCAGCATCCTGTCAGCCAGAGTGGACTTGCCGTGATCAATGTGCGCAATAATGCAGAAATTGCGGATGGTGGCGAGGTATTCAGTTTCCATGATAGCAATTCAGATGGTTGAGCAGGCATGGGCAGCATGGGCTTCGGCCACCACCCGGCGCATTTTATCAACGCCGGCCGACATGTCGGCCGCGCGAAACAAAGCACTGCCGGCTATAATAACATCCGCTCCGGCCTGCGCCGCCTGGCTCACCGTTGTCTCGTCCACGCCGCCGTCGACCGCCAGGCGAAAAGCGCACACACCGGGCTTGATCATGCGGCGGCGATGCAGCTCATTGATTTTGGGCAGCACTTCGGGCATGAAACGCTGTCCGCCAAAACCGGGATGCACCGTCATGCACAGAACTTCATCCACCAGTTCCAGCACCGGTGCCAGAGTTGCGAACGGGGTCTCGGGGTTGAGCGTGATGCCGGGATGTGCGCCCAGGGCGCGGATGCGCCGCAGCAGCGCCGGAATATCCCCTCGGGCCTCAATGTGAATAGTCAGGGTGTGGGCGCCGGCCTGGATGAACTGCTCCAGATAAAATTCCGGCCTGATCATCATCAGATGCACGTGGAGCGGAATACTGACAGCGGATCGCGCCATGGCCACCACATCGGAATTCATACTGAGATTGGGGACGAAATTCGCATCCATGACATCCATGTGCAGCGCATCTGCGCCCGCGTTCTGGGCCTTGATAGCGGATTGACGGAAGTCGCCGAAATCACCGGCCAGCAAAGAAGGACAAATCCAGGGCTCTATTTTCATGTTCGTATGGTAGCTTGGCTGTTTAATAGTCATTTATAAGTAATAAACTGATAATTGTACAATTATCCGGCGTAAACGTCAATCCCGGTGAGTTTCCCCTGTTTTGCGGGGGTGCGACGGAAATGCATTAGCCCAGCAGGTGCTGACCGCCATCCACAAAAATTACCTGACCGGTGATCGCATCGCTGTGCAGAAGGAAAAGCAAAGTCCGAACTATATCTTCAGGCGCGGGCCGGTGTTGCAGCGGGATGGCGCCGGCGGGTTCGCGATGGGCGGCGCTGGTCGGGGGCAGGACCGGTCCGGGCGCGATTGCGTTCACCGTTATCTCCGGCGACAAATCAAACGCGGCCATGGTTGTGAAATCTGCCAGGGCGCGCTTGGAGAGCACATAGGCCACGCCATCACTTCGGCAGGCGCCGATGCGTTGATCCAACAGGTTGACAATTTTGCCTTTTTTCGCCCGTTTGGCGAAATAACGGGTCAGCAACACCGGCGCCGTCAGGTTGACTGCCATCGTTGCATAAAGGATGCGCGCCCCGGTCCGTTGCAGATCATGTTTCTCAAAGACAGCTGCATTGTTGATAAGAATATCCAAACCTCCCAAAGCCCGCCAGGCCTGATCCACCAGGCGGCGGCATTCTTCCGGACGCCGCAGATCCGCGCCCAGGGCCAGGGCGGTGGAATTTTCCCGCCGTAATTTGGCTGCCAGGTTAATGGCGGAAGCCCCTGAACGATGATAATGCACCACCACTTCACAACCGGCCTGTGCCAGAGCCAGACTGATCGCCCGGCCGATCCGCCTTGCACCGCCAGTAACCAAAGCTTTTTTTCCTGACAATTCCATGACTGAACCTCAGACCTTGAAAACGCGCCCCAGAGTTTTGTCGTAAATCCGCACCACAAAACGCAGCGGTGAATACAGCAGGCGCAGCCGTAGCAGCGCCACGGATGCTTCGACCAGAGCCCGGGGAATGTTCAAACGCGAACCGGATACATCATGCCACACTGTCGGCACTTCCACAATGCAGAATCCATGGCGCTGCAACTGGTAAAGCAGATCAACGTCAAACACCCAGCGGGTTGTGCCAAGATGCGGCAACACGCGGTTCGCGGCTTCCCGGCGCAGGATTTTGGCGCCACACTGGGTGTCGGACAGTCGCAACCCAAACAATATCCGCACCACCAGATTGAAAAGACGTGATGCCACGCGCCGCGTCAGCGGCTGCCGGGGAGCCACATCAGCTCCGGGCAGCCAGCGCGACGCAATAATGCCCCCGGCATCGTTGATGCGTTCGGCCAGATCCTGAAAGGCTGCCGGAGGTGTCGAACCATCGGCATCAACGTATCCGAGCAGGCGTCCCTGAGCCGACTTCAGCCCCAGCATCAGCGCGCCACCCTTGCCAACGGCCCGCGATTCGACAATGACACGCATTTGCGGATATTTAACGGCATAGCCGCGCGCCAGCCCCTCGGTGTCGTCTGAAGATCCGTTGACAACCACAATCAATTCGAAATCAGAGCGGTAAACTCTCGTGAAATAAGGCAGATATGCGTCTAGCATGGCGCCCAGTCGGCCCCGCTCGTTGCAGGCCGGCACCACGATAGACAATGACGGCGTTAAGGACTCACGAAGAGGCATCGCGGACCTTCTGAATAGGGATACCGCGGCGAATAAAGGCAGGGATATCCAGGTTGCTGCCGTGAATAACAGTCGGTGAAACATCCTTGAACCGGCCACGGCCGGCATCGTCAAACAAACCAGGTTGCACCATTTTTGAGATAGTCTTTTGGTCACTGGCGCCGGGGCTGGCAGGCGACGCTTTAGTAATGGCGCTGCCTTCGGCGACAAACAGTACCAGGCGCGTCCGTTGAGCCAGCTGCCCATCACAAATGACACCGGTCATCATCAGTCGTTCCATGGGCAACTGAGATCCGAGTTCTTCCACGATTGCGCGGATATCATGTAATGTCAGATCCTCCCCTCCGGTTATGTTCAGCAGGCATCCATGTGCGGCGCGCCAGATGGCGCCATCTTCCAACAGGGGATGGCGCATCAGCTTAATGGCTGCCGTCTTCTTATCGGCTGCGGCTGTTTCGGCACAAACCATCAGGCAGCGCCCGCTGCCAGAACGCATCAGGGTACATAAATCATTGAAAGCCACATTAATAACTCCGCGCCTGGTCAATACCTGCCACAATGATTGCAGGCATTGCGCCACCAGCTGATCCGCCTGGCGGAAGATTTTGGCGGCGTTCAGACCTTCCGGAGGCAGGCCGGTCACAAGACGCTGGTGCGGCAGACAGATTGCGCCATCAGCCGCCTCCTGCATGGCCAGAAAACCGTGTTCCGCCTTTTTCAGGCGTCGAGGACCTTCAAAATCAAACGGTAACGAACCAATCCCCAGGGTCAGGATGCCCTGACGCCGGGCCTCAGACAGAATCACAGGCGCAGCGCCCGTGCCGGTGCCGCCACCCAGGCCGGCGAACAACACCAGCATGGAAACATGCTGTAAAAGCGGCCGCAACCCGGGCATGGCCTCGGTCATCGCCTTATGACCAAGGCGCGGATCACCCCCGGTGCCCTGGGCGCGCAATTCTTTGGCGCCAATCCTCAGAAAGTCTATACATTCCGGCAACTGTGACGGACGGTCCATGGTATCGATCAGTATCAGGCGCGGATGATCAGGCTGGTCCCGGGCCAGTTGGGTCAATGAACGGCCGCCGGCATCACCCAAGCCGATAAACAAAATTTGCTGATCCTGCATTTCTCCTGCTCTCCCTGTCAGCGCCCCATAATTTTCTTAAACATACCCTTCCAGATGCCGCCGTCAGGCGCTTGCCGCGCATTTTTCAGGGCATAGCGGATCATTCCCAAAGGCGCGGCATACTCGGCGCCTTCGTAGGCATTCGACATGCCGCTGAAATTTTTCGGTCGGCCTATGGCACAAGGCATGTCAAACACCCGCTCAGCTGCATCAGTGATGCCTTTCAGTTTTGCACCGCCGCCGGTCAGAATCACCCCGGCGCCCAGCTGCCTCAACAGTCCCTTCTTTTCCAAATTCTGCTGCACCAGCATGAAGATTTCTTCGACGCGGGCATAAATTATCATGTACAGATCCATGGCGGAAACCGAACAGGCGGAAAACCCCACTTCGGCCGGTATGGTGATACGCTGAAAGCTGGCGTTTTCCTCCAAAATGGCGGTTCCGGAATTATGCTTGAGATTTTCCGCGCGTTTCAACGGCAGGTTGAAACCCTGGGCAATATCGTTGGTAATATGATCTCCTCCCACTGCCAGAACTCCGGCATCAGCAATGACCTCGTCGGCATACACAATATAGCTGGTGGTGCCGGCGCCCAGATCTAAAAGTAATGCTCCGCATTCCTTCTGTTCCGGTGTCAAAGTGGCCAGAGCCGCGCACAGACCGGCATAGGCGATATCGGTAACATCCAGACCTAAATTATGCACCGCATTTACAAAATGGCCCAGTAGACTGCGGCTGCCATGCATTATCAACATGTCCAGCGAAAGACGACTGCCTTGCATCTTTTCCGGATTCAGGATACCGGTTTGGAAATCAACGGAATATTTCTGGGCTATGGAATGAAGAATTTCCCGGTCGGGTGGCAGATTTACAGTGCGGGCAATCTGCATAACTTCACTGATGTCATCCTGCGTCACACCCAAACTGGCATCAAAAACAGGAACACAACCGGGATTGACCAGGCTTTGGATGTCCCCCCCGGCCACTACCAGGTTGACTTCGCGTATATCCACCTGCCCGATTTCCTCGGCCCCCTGAATGGCTATACGCACGCATTCCACAACCTTCTCAAGGTTGACAACCTGGCCCTTGCGAACACCGAAGGAAGGGGTTTGCCCGATGCCGGTGATCAGAATATTACCGTCTTCACGGACCTCCCCGACCAAGGTACAAACTTTTGCCGTGCCAATTTCCAGTGCCACTACCGGCAATGTCGCCATGCCTATTACCTCATATTCACGGCCTTAGCGGGCCGGATAGTTGTTGTCAAATGTCATATCCAGGTTGCTGAAAGAACGCCCCTGCTGCCTAATAGCCGCCAGCCGCGTCAATTTGAGCTTCAGGTTTTTCAGCGACACGTCCGTATGGGCACGCATCTCATGCCAGGCAAGGGCCACCTCGGCCCCCTCTTCCAGAAGCAGATTAAGCATATCTCCCTTACGAACATCAATGCGCGTCACTCGTAACTCCTGCCCCAGGGGTGTATCGGCACAAACATTCAACACCTCCAGTGCCTGCATCACCGGCGTGCCGTCCAGTCTGGCGCCGGGCCGCAGCCCCACCAGGTTGTGTCCGGTGATCAACGGCAGACGCCGGTCGGCATCAACCGGCCCGAGCACGTAGCCCTCGGCATCCAGCCCCAGCATAAAGCCGTCCATCTTGAGGCTCGCCATCGGCACGCGTTCCACGGTCAGCACCTGTAGTAAATCCGGAAGACGGCGCGATATTTCAATATCCTTGAGCCGGGGGGTTTCATCAAGAACAACCCGGCGTGCCTGGTTCAAGTTAATCTGGAAAATACTGTCACCGATTCGCAGCCGCAAGATATCCAGGATATTCGTTTTAGACACATCATGTGAAGGGCGAACGACATTGATAGTACGCAAGGCAAAGAGTTGGTTCTCCCGGAAAACGGCATGCCCCAGCGCGTGAACCGCCAACCACATAGCGACGACGCTGCTCCCCAGGATGGCTGTCATAGTGGATATCAGAAAAATACGGCGCCAATTCAAGGAAGGGGCTGCTGAACGCCGGGTTTTCACCTGCAGGATGGATGAGCGCGTTGCGGTCTGCCTGCGTCCGCGTCGAAGATTGCGTTTTGACTTCTTTGGCGCTTTAAACCACATGCCCAACCTCAATAAGGTCTTGCCGCCTAGTCTTTAAACAGGCCTGCCGCATAATCATAGCGCATAATTCCGGGAACCCCAGGCCGGCGGCGGCGGCGGCCTTCGGCAGCAGGCTGGTTTCAGTGAAACCCGGGATGGTGTTCAATTCCAGCACATACAGGGTGCCGTCATTATGCAGGCGAAAGTCAACGCGTCCGTAGCCGGCGGCGCCCAGGGCCAGGAATGTTCTTTTGGCCACACCACTGCAAAGTTCGGCGGTTTCACGACTAACGGAAGCGGGCACGATATATTGCGTCGCCCCCTGCGTGTATTTGGCGTGGTAATCATAGTTGTCCCCCGGCGCGCGAATTTCTATTACCGGCAATGCCCGGTCCTGCACAAGGCCCACCGTCAATTCCCTGCCGGGGATGAATTCCTCCACCAGCACTTCCCCATTATGCGTCAGCGCATCCGCCAGCGCCGCAGGCCATGCGTCTTCACTTACCACGCAATGAACCCCGAGACTGGAGCCTTGGCGCAAAGGCTTGACCACCACCGGCAAAGGCATGCTGCGGGCTTCTCCCGGTCGCAGGATTTCGTAAGGCGGCGTCATGATGCCATTGCGAATCAACACTTTCTTGGAGAGCAACTTATCAAATGCATTTCGGCTGGCTTCCGGACTGCTGCCCGTATAAGGTAATTTCATGCGTTCAAGAATTTTCTGGATGGTTCCGTCTTCACCGAACTCGCCATGCAAAGCAATGAAGACCGCCTGGATGTCAGAGGGAACAGTCAGCTCAGCCGAGGTCAGATCAATTTCCTGCACCTGGTAGCCGGATTTCCGCAGACCGCGAGCCACCGCGGCACCGGAACGCAGGGACACCTCGCGTTCCCTTGAAATACCACCCATTAATACCGCCACATTTTTTAAAATCATGTCATTCACAATATACAATCTCGGGCTGCAGCTCAACATTAAAACGGTCCCGCACACGCGCCGTCGCCAAATGCATCAAGGCCAGCACGTCGTCTGCCGGGGCTGGCGGTCTGGTGACAATAACATTGGCGTGTTGCCTTGTAAAAGCGGCGCGGCCCACTTGCAGCCCCTTGCACCCGGCCTGATCCAGAAGACGCCCGGCAAAATCACCCGGTGGATTACGAAACAC
>JAIVGW010000011.1:0-1032 GCA_020201415.1 Lentisphaerota bacterium | reverse complement strand
ATACGCAGAACCGCCTCAAGCAGCAGCAGGTTGTCCAGGCCGGGAGCCCGGCGATATTCCCAGCCGGGCTCATTCCCCTTAAGGTTGTGAATCCTGCCGGACCGATCCATGCAGGTCAAAGCGGTCACCCGCCCACCAATGGCTTGTCCCCAGGCGCCTGCGTTCATCCGCAGAGCACCGCCTAATGTTCCTGGAATTCCGCGCAGAAACTCCAGCCCACCCCATCCCTTGCGGGCGCAGATCCGCACAAGCTTATCCAACCGCATGCCGGAGCCCACGCGCACAGATCCGTCGGGATTGTGCTGGATTTGCTTGAAGCAACGCCCTTGCAAACGCAGCACCATACCCCTGATGCCCAGGTCGCTGATCAAAACGTTGCTGCCGGCGCCCAGCATGGTGACGGGTATCCCCTCCGACACCGTCCAACTCATCAGGTTGCTCAGATCACCAAGACCCTGGATATCCGCAAATATATCGGCGTTGCCCCCTACCCGTAAAGTGCACATTCCGGATAGCGGTTTGGTGGAAATCAGGCGGGTCCCCTCTTTCAAATCCAACTGCGCCGCATGCCGCATCCATCCATGCACTATCTCATTCGGGGCCGGTCCGCGGTCGCGCCAATAGTCTGCCGCCCATCCGGCCAGTTTATCCACATCACCGGCTCCCAGAATCAGCAACCCGTCGCCCGGCGCCATAACCCGTCGCAGATAATCCCAGATAAGATCCATCCCCGCAGCCGACCGCAGGCATAACCGCGGTTGCCTGGCACGAAATGCCGCATACAAATCCCAGAGGCTGCCTCCCGCGACCTCAGACTCCGAAGCCGCGTAGACCGGCGCCAGCAGCAACTCGTGGACGGGGACGCCGCTGAATACTTTGGCAAACTCGCCGGCCAAAGCCTTGGTCCGACTGAATCTGTGCGCCTGAAAGACCACGCGCCAGCGCAGGTGCGGCATCCGTCGTAATTCCGCAAGGACCGCCCGCACTGCCGTCGGATGGTGGGCATAGTCAGATACCACGCATAATTCAGGG
>JAIVGW010000419.1 GCA_020201415.1 Lentisphaerota bacterium | reverse complement strand
GCACGGAGTTGACCCAGCGCATGCGCAGCCAGGCGGAACGTTTCGGCGCAAGGGTACGCTCAGGGGAAGTCACCGGTTGCGACTTCAGCGGCAACCCGTTACTGCTGCGACTGGATGACGGCGAGGAGCTGACGGCGCGCGCAGTGATCATCGCTACCGGCGCCTCAGCGATTTATCTGGGGCTGGAGTCAGAACAAAAGCTGATCGGACGCGGCGTTTCGGGCTGCGCCACCTGTGACGGCGCGCTTTATCGCAACGTGCCGGTGGCCGTGCTGGGCGGCGGCGACACGGCCATGGAGGATGCCCTGTTCCTGACGCGCTTTGCCTCGCGGGTCACGGTGATTCACCGGCGCGATCAATTTCGCGCTTCGAAAATCATGGCTGACCGCGTCCTCCAGCATCCGAAAATCGATGTGGTCTGGGACAGTGTGGTCACGGAGGTTTTGGATGTTGAGCGCGGTGAAGTTACCGCGCCTTTTGCCGGACAACTGGAAATGGATGACAAGGGCTACATCCGGGCGGTCAATACCCGTACCGCTGTCAAGGGGGTCTTTGCCGCCGGAGATGTGACCGATCACGTTTATCGCCAGGCGGTGACGGCCGCCGGATCGGGCTGCATGGCGGCGCTGGAAGTGGAGCGTTATCTGTCCGGGTGATTTAATACCGGGCATACCGGTGCGGGCTAAAAGCCATCGGCCGCAGGCCGGGGCGTAAAGCTGGAGTTGAGAGGCGTGGGGATGGGGGACGGGCGGAAGATTATGGACGACGAAAAAAACAATGCGGCGTTTGACGATGCCGGCCCGGCCGGCAAGTCCGTGCAATGGCACACTTATCTGCGGCTGCTGCAGCATGCCCGGCCCTATTTGCCGCGCCTGCTGATCGGCACATTGTGCGGCGCGGTATTCGGCGGCTCAACCGCCGGTCTGCTGGTGGCCGGCCGTGGCGTGCTGCAGGAGGTGTTTCAAAACGCGGGTTTTGCCAGCGTGCTGGCGTTGACTGCGTTGTTGTTGGCCTTCGGTCTGGCCCGCGGGGTGGGGCAGTTCTTCGGCGAGTATTTCATCGAGTGGGTTGGTAATCGCGTGGTGATGGATTTGCGCATCAGGACCTTTACCCACCTGCAGGATCTGTCCGTGCGTTTTTTTTCCCAGCGCAAAACCGGTGAGCTTATCTCGCGCACCCTTAACGATTCGATGATGATTGAGCGGGCGGTGTCGGCCGTGCTGGGCGACCTGGTCAAGCAGCCGTTTGTGCTGATAGCGGCGACCGGGTACGTGCTGTACCTGGACGCGCGTCTGACGCTGGCCATGCTGGTGCTGTTTCCCCTCTGCATAGTTCCGGTGGCTCTGTTTGGAAGGCGCGTAAGGCGCTATGCGCGGCATGGCCAGGAGCGCCTTGCGGAACTGGTCACGATAATGCAGGAGACTCTTTCCGGCATTCGTATCGTCAAGGCCTTCGGCATGGAGCGTTATGAAATCGGGCGGTTCCAGACGCAGTGCCGCCTGCTTTTCAATCGCGTGATGCGAGTCACCATGGCCAAGGCCGCCATCGAGCCGATCATCGTCTTTATCTCCATGGCAGGCCTGGCCCTGGTGCTGGTCTATGCGCGTTGGGTGGAGATGCCGGCGCCGGATTTCATCACCTTCGCCCTGGCCGCGGTGGTCATGTACGAGCCGGTGAAAAAACTCAGCAAAATCCACATGCATGTCCAGCAGTCCTCGGCGGCCGCCGACCGGATCTTTGAGATTCTGGACACACCCGTGCTGATCCAGGATACCCCGTCGGCCCGCCCGTTCGCGCCGCCGTTGCGGCGCGTGGTGTTTGAGCGCGTGAATTTCTCCTACGATGAAAATCAGCCGGTGCTGCGGGATATAGACTTTTCCGTGCAGGCCGGCGAGCGCATTGCCCTGGTGGGAGCTTCCGGCGCCGGCAAGACCACTTTAGTGAATTTGATACCGCGATTTTACGATGTGACATCCGGCCGCATCATGATCAACGAACAGGACCTGCGCGAACTGCGCATCGCCGAGCTGCGCCGGCAGATCGGGCTGGTGACGCAGGACACCTTCTTGTTCAACGACACGGTGGCCGTCAACATTGCCTACGGCAGCGACGGCATGTCTCTTGCCAGCGTGGAGGAGGCCGCGCACCGTGCGCACGCCCATGAATTCATCATGGCCATGCCGGCTGGTTATGACACTGTAATCGGCG
>JAIVGW010000418.1 GCA_020201415.1 Lentisphaerota bacterium | reverse complement strand
ATATTGGGCTGGGCGGATCCGGCATTGGCGGCGATGGGTCCACAAGACGTACTCCGGAAAGCGCGGCCACCTCCGGCCAGGATGGCACCGGCAGCGGTGGCGGTGGCGGGAATGAAGACAACCCGGCCGGCGATGGCGGCTCCGGTATCGTCGTGGTGCGCTATGTGTTCGAGGAGTCGGATTATTATATCCATGTGCCGTTTTATTATGCGGACCAGGACACAGGTGAAACCGATTTCACCAATTCCAATGTGGTGGATGTGGCGGAGTTCCCGCTGCCGCTGGATTATGACCGGTACCAGATTACCGAGTCCGGCGATATCGGCGCAATCGATCCCAATTCCTGGATCTCCACCGCGATCCCCTACACCGAACTGACCTTTCCGCAGCCCGCCGGGAATGCCACCATCACGCGCTATGCCTGGTTCACCAATTCCTCGGCGTCAGTGTTCCTGCTGCGCGGCAAGGGTGAGATAAAATATACCGAAGTATTGCCGGAAGTGGCGATCAAGCCCAGCCTGACCCGCCAGGCGGGTGGGTTTACCTTCCGGATTACGCCGGAAGAAATTGATGCCGGATCCACCAGCGGGCTGTTCGATGGGCAGCCCATCGGTATCCATCAAATGATTGCGCGCCTGGAGTCCGGGCCTGAGCCCGATCTGACGCCGGGAGAGACTTACGTGACGCTGCGCGAGCCGGGCATCTATGAATTATCGTTGACAGTGATCAACAATGCGGGTGGCACAGTGACTTCGTCAGTCAACTGCGTGGTGACGCTGGAGGCGCCGCCGCCGTCACCGGCCGGCACGCGGCATGTGGCGGTCCATAATATGAATCCTACGTCGCCCTATACCACCTGGGAAACGGCGGCAACAAATATTCAGGATGCGGTGGCAGTGGCTGCTGATAATGACATGATCTGGGTCGCTCCAGGTGTCTATCGCGCTTCGCCCACGTCCACGGACTTCGAGACTGTGACCAACGTGGTCCATATCAATAAGCCGCTGGTTATGCGTGCTTTGTCGGGGCGGGATGTGACGATTATCGACGGTCAGGGGCTGCATCGCGGTGTTTTAATACAGTATTTTGGTTCCACGGAAGATATGTTTGTCGTGGACGGGTTCACCGTGACCAATGCCGTGGCCGAGGGTGTCCGGCTCGATTCAACCGGCAACAACAGTTGGACGGGCGCCGTTCATAATTGCCTGATAACCGACGGCGCTTCGGGGTACGGCATCCAAAACAGTCGGCCTGGAGTAAGTTCTTATTCCGTCTCTATGATCGTATCCAATACGATTGTGCGTCATAACCCCGATCGCGGCATATATGTCAATCCCACCACAGGTTCAGGTTCGGCGCCGCGTTCATGGATTACCGACACTGTGATTGAAAATAATCTGGGCGGCGGGTTTTCAACCCGGCGTGGTGTGCATATCTTTGATCGTTGTATAGTGCGCGGCAACACCAGTCCCGACAACGGCGGCGGACTCAATAATCAACTCGCGACGATCATCATGTATAACAGCCTGGTGTACGGCAATGATGCCGCCAACCGTGGTGGCGGTTTTTATCCCAATCATAATAGCGGTCCGTTAAGCATATATAATTCGACTATTGTAAGTAATACTTCCAGCACCACCGGCGCGGGAATTTACCAGTATAACAATCCGGTCATCAATGTCGTCAACTCCATTGTGTATGACAATCGCCGGCACAATGGCGACCTGGCTAATCTATACGGCACAGTTAATCTGACCAATAGTATAGTCGGCGGTGATGGCGTGAATGATCCGTCTTTTGTCGATGCCGAGGCCGTTAATTACAAGCTCGGGGCTGGTTCTATTGCTCTGGATGCCGGGTTGTATGAAACCTGGATGGACACCTCGTTCGACCTGGACGGCAATCCGCGCATCATGCAGGGCATTGTGGATATCGGCTGTTACGAGCGGCCTGATTTCTCCATGGCGGTCGATCACCTGACCCTGACTAATCAGATGTTTGCCGGCAATGTTTTCACAAATCTGTCGGTGGAGATCACGGCGTCCGGCACGTTCCCTAATGCGGCGGGATTTGCGATCCAGACCCAGCCTCCGGCGACATCCTGGCTGCGTCCGGTCTCCACCAACGAGACTATCTCGCCGCCATTCCCGGGATCCGTCACGGTGGACCTAGTCAACGATGCCGGCGCGCTGGCGCCGGGTGTATATAC
>JAIVGW010000417.1 GCA_020201415.1 Lentisphaerota bacterium | reverse complement strand
CAATATAGTAGGCCAGTTCATCTGCGGCCTGCCGCGTCAAGGGCGGGGCATTCTCGAACACCACGATAGGCGCAACGCTCCGGCCGTCTTCGACCAGGACCAGCTCGGACTGCGCCGGTAATGCCCATAGTGCCAAGCCGGTCAATAGACTTGCTGCCAAACATCTCATCCGGTTCTTCATTGCTTGTATCCTCATGCGGGGTTGATGAAAATTATGAAATTGCAAAGTATCATCTTTCCAGATGTGGGGGAATAAAATTATTGGATCAATCTGTAATTATTTTCAAAATTGTAACGGCAAATTAAAGCGTCAGACAGCAACCGCGGCTCAGCGTGGTTGAGCCAGATGATGGCGCACCATCCTGCCAAACCGATCGGAATTGTGGATGTCGTCACCGGTTGGTGAAAATGACATTATCTGCCGGTCTTCACCACTTCCGCGTTGAAGGCATACATTGAAATACCAGGGATGGGCATGTGTCGGCATGAAACCGGATACACCGTCAAGCGGATCGACTTCGCGCTGTTCCCGCCCCGCGATCGGAATGCGGAATTCAGCGGACCAATAGTCCTCGCCGATATGAGTGGCGACCTGGGCATTCGAAGACCATGCGAATTCGGGCGTTCCGTCTTCATAGCTCGCATCGGTCAGTATGCCGGCCGGATTCACAGAAATCTGATAATACGAGTGAGTCTGAGTCTCAAGCAGAATGTCAATCGTTTCGTCATATTGGATATCAGGCTGATCCTGCTCGTCAGCGCCCTGGGATGTCACGGTCTTCGGTAGCCCTTGGCAGTGGATGCCGATGTAAAGTGTGTCGCTGGACCAGACGGGTATGTAGCGGGTCTGTGTACGGGTCTGGCTGCCATCCGCATCCCGGAGACGTCCGGAAAACTTTCTGGCGCCGACTTTCCAGATCGGATCGTCCAGCTTGCCGTCAAAAATAACCGCTTGGTCGCTCCGTTCCGCCATTAGTTGCAGCGGAGCGTCCGGGCGTGCCCGGGCCAGTTGGTTGGCGCGATAGGTCAGCGGTTTGATATTTGCCGCCACCAGCGCGACCCGCTGGCCGTAAACCGAGTCCGGTTCCACGCGGGCCTGCGCGGCCGCCAGCAGGCGGCGGGCCGTTTCAATTGATTCCTGGTTATTAATCATGCCGGGCCAGTTGGCCTCGCTGTACTCGATGAAGGCCTGCATTTCCGCGCGGGCCGGCCCGTAGAACTTCTCGTAGTATTCGTCGAGCATGGCATCCAAATCCTGGTCCGCGTCCCACCAGAAACGGCCGGTGATGTATTTGTTCAGATGCCGGATGCCCTGGCAATCCCTGTCATTGTCGATATCCAGGAAATCTCCCAGCGAAACGCCTTTCAGTGAGCGCAAGTCTTTGACGATGCTTTGCATGTAAAATCCGGGAACCCCGAAGGTCATCCGGTAGTGATCGTCCTGCAAAAGCCGCGGGCCTTCTCCGGGCAGCAGATCGAGAAAACCGCGTCGCAGGGCCAGGGTGTGTTCAAATGCATCAGGATCGTAGGCGAAATTCCTGCGGTGTTGAACTATGGAAACCACGACGTTGGGGCTGAACTGTTCAATATTGGTCGGTGGCAGCCGGTTCGCGCCATACGCCAGGCAGACGATCTTGCGCTCCGGATGGGTCTTGTAGACCTCCTGGGCAATGCGGTTGACGTAATCCCACACATAGTTCGAAAGCCGGCCTTGGTGTTCACGTTCGGTATCAGATTTTCCCGCGCATTTTTCGCACTGGCAGAGGCTTTGATAACTGTCCGAGGGCATCACCGACACCATGGGTTCATCGAAAACGTCAAACAAAGCTCGTACATATTTCACGTTGGCCTCGAACAACTTTTCAGAAGACAAGCACTGCTTGCCGCCTATTTCCCGCTTACCGCCGAACAGCGCGTAATACTCCTCCGGCTTTTCCCCGTCGATCAGTGGGTTGCCGCTGGTTTTGGTTATTTCGGATATCCCGTGAAAATTATAGGCGATGCCCTGGATATCTGCGGCCGGATTGAACCCCATCCACAATTGCCACAGGGTGTCGCCACGGTGGCCGTGCTCATAGGCATAGCGCACGGGAAAATCCGGTCGGACGGTCTTGTTGACACGGGGCAGGGCAATAGTGCTTTTTTCCGGCATGACCACGCCGAGTTCCCCGCGCATGTACCTGCGCACGCCCTGCGAACGCAGGAAATCGACGACGGCGTTGAACGACCCATGC
>JAIVGW010000416.1:1338-7126 GCA_020201415.1 Lentisphaerota bacterium | reverse complement strand
ATGCTGATGTATGCCGTGGCCGTGGCCGTCTCGGCCATACCGGAAGGACTGCCTGCTGTCATCAGCGTCACCCTGGCCCTCGGCGTACGGCGCATGGCCCGGCGCAACGCAATTGTCCGGCGCATGTCGGCTGTCGAAACCCTCGGTTCCACGACCGTCATCTGCTCCGACAAGACCGGCACAATCACCGAGAATCAGATGACCGTACGCCGGCTGTGGGCGGGCGGCCAGGCGTTTGAGGTGAGCGGCGAGGGCTACCAGCCCGAAGGTGAATTGAAGCTGGCTGGCGGCGCCACGGTTGGCGAGCGGCCCGCTGCGCTTGAACGGCTTCTACGAATCGGCACGCTGTCCAACAATGCCGACCTGAAAGAAGAGGACGGGCAATGGCGCGTCGAGGGCAATCCCAGCGAAGGCGCGTTGCTGGCCGTGGCGATCAAGGCCGGGCTGGAGGTCGGACCAATGCGGGAGGAGGGCCAGCGCCTGGCGGAGATCCCGTTCTCCAGCGATGCAAAATATATGGCCACCCTCCATCCCAATCCGGACGGCGACGGCCGCACCGCCTTCGTCAAAGGCGCTCCGGAAAAGATTCTGGAATTCTGTTCCCATGTTTTGCGCGACGGGAAGCCGGTGGAACTCGACGAAGATCTTCACCGGGAAATCGGCGAGATCAGCGAACGCTATGCGGCCGAGGGGCTGCGAGTGATGGCCGGTGCCTACCGGGAGCTGCCGCAGGGACAGGCCGGCTTGGAATCGGCTGATGTGGAAAGCGGCCTGACCTTTGCCGGGCTATGGGGCATGTTCGATCCGCCACGCAAGGAAAGCGCGCAGGCCGTCAGTGACGCCAAAGGCGCGGGGATTCATCCGGTCATGATTACGGGCGATCACGCGGTCACAGCACTGGCGATTGCCCGGCAAGTGGGGATTACCAAGGACGGACCGGTCCTGACCGGCGCGGACATCGAGAAAATGGAGAAGCCCGCGCTGGCTAAGGCGGCGCTGGCCGGGGGCGTCTTCGCCCGGGTCTCGCCGGCGCACAAGCTCAAGCTCATGGAGGCGCTCAAGGAGCAGGGACATATCGTTGCCATGACCGGGGACGGCGTGAACGACGCCCCCGCGCTGAAAGGCGCGGATATCGGCATCGCCATGGGCCGGGCCGGCACGGAAGTGGCCAAGGAAGCGGCAGACATGGTGCTGACGGACGATAACTTTGCCACGATTGTCCACGCGGTGGAAGAAGGCCGGGTGATCTACAGCAACCTGCGCCGTGTGGTCTACTTCCTTCTGACGACCAACCTGGGCGAGATTCTCACCCTGGTTGGCGCGCTGGTCTTCGGTCTGGATTTACCCCTGACCGCGGTCATGATTCTCTGGATCAACTTGGTGACGGATGGCGCCTGCACCGTGCCGCTAGGCGTCGAGCCCCGGCACTCGGATGTCCTCAAGCACCCGCCGCGGGCGCCCAAAGCCTTTATTGTGGACCGCCGCGTGGCGTTACGTATGGCATTGCTGATGCCGCTCATGGCGGCCGGCACGCTGGGCCTCTTCTGGTTTGCGGGGCGGAATGGCGAACCGGCTTACGCGCGCACCATCGCCTTCACCGCCATGGCGGGCTTCCAGTGGTTCCAAGCCTTCAATGCGCGATCCAACTACCAGTCCGTCTTCTCCATCGGCCTGTTCAGCAATCGATCGCTGCTTGTGGGCGTGGGAGCGGCCATTCTGCTGCAACTCGGCGCCGTACATACCGCGATCGGACAGCGGCTCCTCGGCACCACCGGCCGCGGGGTCCGGGGCATGAAGGTCCTGGTCATGGACAACGTGCAGGGAGATGCGGAGGCCCACCGCCTCCTGCGGGAAGCGCTGCGCCGGCACTTCCCGCCCGCCCACCTGGACTATGTCATCCATGAGGCGCGCGCCGGGGACCCGATTGCGGACATCGTCCGCCGGCGATTGTGCGACGGGGTGGGCCTGGTCGTGGCGGCGGGCGGCGACGGCACCGTCTCCGCCGTCTGCGACGGACTCCGGGGCAGCGCCATTCCGTTCGGAATCATTCCCACCGGCACGGGAAACCTGGTCGCCCGGGAACTGGGCATTCCGCTCGACCTGGACGCGGCCGTGGCGCTCCTGGCCGGCCCGCACCAGACCCGCGGCATGGATGCCATGCGCATCGGCGAAAAGGCCTATGTACTCAACATCAGCGTGGGCATCAGCGCGGCTATCGTAGAAGGAACGTCGCGCCGGAGCAAGCGCTGGCTGGGACGCCTCGCCTATTTCGGAACGGCGCTGCGCGAGGTGCTTTCGTTCCGGCGATGGCATCTCGTGGTGGAAGTGGACGGCCAGTCCCAGCCGTACCGCGCCCTGGATGTGGCGATCATGAACTGCGGGTTGCTGAGCGACCAGCTTTATCCCCGTGGCCCGAAGATCCGGATTGATGACGGGGCGCTGGGCGTCTGGATTCTGAGCATGAAAACCCCGGCGGACTATATTCGCCATATCTGCGGTGTCATCGCGGGCCGGTACGGCTATCCCCTGGCGAAATTTATTCCGGCGTCGCGGATCGTGCGCATTCGCAGCGACGCCCCCCTGCCCGTCCAGGCCGACGGCGATATCATCGGGACCACGCCGATCGAGGTCACGTTAGTGCCGGGCGCGCTCACGGCGTGGGCGCCCCTGCCGCACGCGGAATAGCCCCCGGCTGAACCACCATCGCAGCCCCCAGAAAAGGCCGGATCGTGAAACCCATCCTGACGATCAATGGCGGCTATTCGAGCATCAAGTTCGCGCTGTTCTGCTACCAGGTCAAGAAATGGATCGGCAGTTTTGCGGCGGCGCTGGGCGGTCTGGATACGCTCGTCTTTGCCGGCGGCATCGGTGAGAATGCACCCACGATCCGCGCCCGGATTTGCGACGGGCTGAGATTCCTGTTAGCCAGTTCAGTGTGGCGAATCCTTTCGCATTGCGAACATCGGCAAAATATGGATAATAGCTGGCGCCCACATGGTTGAACCAGATTCCAACTGGCAAGGGGATGCCCGGAGCGGCCTATGAATGCCAAACATGACGAGATACTGACGATGGACGAGTTGGCGGCGTACCTGAAGATTTCGAAGTCCACGCTCTACAAGCTGGCCGTCGAAGACAAGCTGCCGGGACAGAAGATAGGCAAGCGCTGGCGGTTTCACAAGGACGCCATCGACGCCTGGGTGACGCATGGCCTTTATAACCGCCCTGCCGACTCGCATAAGGACCGAGAATGAAGCAGTCGATCTTCATCAGCAGCGTGCAAAAGGAACTGGCAGAGGAACGCCGGGCGCTGAAGAGCTACATCCTAGGCGACGCCCTCTTGGGCCGGTTCTTCGATGTTTTCCTGTTTGAGGACATGCCCGCCGCCGACCACCGCGCTGACAAGGTCTATCTGGATCAGGTGGATCGGTGCGACGTGTATCTGGGTCTTCTGGGCAACGAGTACGGCTACCAAGACGACCAGGGCGTCTCGCCCACCGAGCGCGAGTTCGACCGAGCCACCGCCGCCGGAAAACAGCGGCTGAACGACGACGCCCGCGATCCGAAGATGCAGGTTCTCGTCCGCAAAGCAGGCGGCCAACTCATCCGGCGGCGTTTCACGAGCACGCCCGAAGTGATCGGCGCGGTCTATGCGAGCCTGACGGACTACCTCGAAAAGCGCGGTATCTTACAGGATTGTCCGTTTGATGAGCGGCCCTGCCGCGATGCTGCTACTGAAGATTTTGATACTGATGCGATCAAGTCGTTCGTTCGACTCGCGCGTTCCAAACGTGACTTCCCTCTCGCCGAGGATGCGCCTGTGGAGGAGGTGCTGACGCACCTGGCGATTCTACGAAACAGCGAACCGACGAACGCGGCCATCCTGCTGTTCGGCAAGAACCCGCAGCGATCCATTCCCTGCGCCGAAGTCCGTTGCATGCACTTCCACGGGACGGAGATTGTGCGGCCCGCGCCGTTCTACAGGATATTCAAGGGACAGCTGTTCTCCCAGGTCGACGAGGCCGCCAACTTCGTTCTTTCAGTGACGAATGTCAGCGTCGGGACGCGGGCTCTCGGGCCGCAAGCGCCGGTGAGACTGGAGATTCCGCGCGATGTGATTCAGGAAGCCATCGTCAATGCCGTTGTCCACCGCGACTACACCAGCAACGCGGCCATTCAGGTGGCCGTATTTTCGGACAGGGTGGAGATCTGGAATCCCGGAGAGCTCATGCCACCGCTCACGCCAGACAGCCTTCGCGTTCCACACCGGTTAATTACGCGAAATCATCGAATCTGCGAATCCATGTTCTTGGCCGGCTACATCGAGAAGTACGGAACGGGCACACTGATGATGATCCGGAAGAGCGTGGAGCACGCGCTTCCCGAACCCATCTTCAATCAATCTGGCGGCGAATTCGTCGCCATCGTCGGTCGTGACTGGTTGACCGAGGAACTCCTCACCAGACTGGACTTGAATGACCGTCAGTTCCGGGCGGTCATGCATGTGAAGCTTCATGGGCATATCACCAACAGCGCATACAGGGGCATTGTCGGCGTGTCGGAGAGCACAGCCCTTCGAGACTTAAGATCCCTGGCCGCCATGGGTCTGCTGAAAAAGACCGAGGGAACCGGGCGCAACGCACGCTACGAACTGGTCAGTGGAAAACCCGTCGTAAACCCGTCAAACCCGTCTTCGCCTCCCCAAGCCGAAACCCGTCATAAACCCGTCAAACCCGTCAAGAAGGGTGACATAAACGGACCATCGGCAGGCGATGAGGAATCGGCCGTTAATCGGCCAAACCGGACATCGCATGCTGAGAGAATCGGCTCGCAAACGGCACATACGGCTCAGGCACCATCGCCAACCCGTAAGCCGGACAAGAAGCCCGCCAACAGGGCGGCGGCTTCCAAGCGCAAGAGCAAAGGGAGGGGCGACAAATGACCGGGCAGTTCATTAACCGGACGGGCGTCGTTCTCCGCCCCCACGCCGAGTTCAAGAAGGCCGATCTCGAAACGCGGCAAGCCCTCTATTTTGGCTTGGCCAAGCGCGTCTGGTCGCCGACTTTGATCCAATCCACACTGGAGGATACTCCATGAATACCTTCTCTCTCCAAAAGGCAGCATTCGTGGTCCGAAGGAGGTTCCCGTGAGTGCCATAAATACGGCCTATAGCCCTCGAGGATCACTCTGGCATCGATGGGATCTTCACGTCCACACGCCGTCGTCGTTCGACTACGATGACAGGAGTATTACTGATCAGCAGGTCTATGTTCCGATTGAAGATGGCGCAAAAGTGATTGACCGGCTGTCCGATGACCTGCGGGATGCGTTCCTCGAGATGCAGGGACTGTCCGCGCGCAACCTTCTGTTCATGCGTGCCTTTGCCGAGACCTATCCCGAAAAAGAAATAGTGAAACAGCTTGTAGAACAATTGCCCTGGGGCCATGTCGTCCACTTGATCCAGCTTGTCAAAGCCCCTGAAGCGAGACTCTGGTATGCCAAGGCCGCAATAGCCGTTGGATGGTCGCGTAGCATCCTGGACCCGCAGATCGCATCGCAAGCGCATCAGCATCAGGAAAAGGCCGTCAACAACTTCGCCCTGACCCTGCCGCCAGCCGACTCCGATATGGCCGCGCAGATATTCAAAGACCCGTACATGTTCGACTTCATCGGCACAGCCGATCCCCGCCGCGAGCGCGAGGTCGAACAGGCGCTGGTGGACCACGTCCAGAAGTTCCTGCTCGAACTCGGGGCCGGGTTCGCTTTCGTTGGGCGGCAAGTGCATCTG
>JAIVGW010000416.1:0-1301 GCA_020201415.1 Lentisphaerota bacterium | reverse complement strand
AACTATCTGTCGGTCGGGCAGATTTATCTCTACGACAATCCGCTCCTGAAGAAACCGCTCGCGCTGAAGCATATCAAGCCGCGCCTGCTCGGGCACTGGGGCACGACACCGGGGCTGAACTTCATCTACGTGCATCTGAACCGCCTCATTAAGCAGCACGACCTGAACGCGCTCTATGTCACCGGACCGGGCCATGGCGGGCCGGGCTTGGTGGCGAACGCCTATCTGGAGGGAACCTACAGCGAGGTCTACCCGAGCATCTCGCAGGACGAAGACGGCATGCAGCGGCTGTTCAAGCAGTTCTCCTTCCCCGGCGGCATCCCGAGCCACGTCGCGCCGGAGACGCCGGGCTCGATTCACGAGGGCGGTGAACTGGGCTATTCGCTATCGCACGCCTTTGGCGCGGCCTTCGACAATCCCGACCTGCTGGTCACCTGTGTGGTCGGCGATGGCGAAGCCGAGACCGGTCCGCTGGCCACAAGCTGGCACTCGAACAAGTTCCTCAATCCGGTCCACGACGGCGCCGTGCTGCCGATTCTGCACCTGAACGGCTACAAGATTGCCGGCCCCACCGTGCTGGCGCGCATTTCACATGACGAACTGGAGGCACTCTTTCGCGGGTATGGCTATACGCCTTATTTCGTCGAGGGCGACGATCCCGCAACGATGCACCAGCTCATGGCCGCCACGCTCGACCAGGCGATCGGCGAGATTCAACGCATCCAGCGCAACGCCCGTGAGAAGGGATTCAAGGAACGGCCCCGCTGGCCGATGATCGTCCTGCGCTCGCCAAAAGGCTGGACCGGACCGAAGACGGTGGACGCCAAACCCACGGAGGGCTCGTGGCGTTCGCACCAGGTGCCGATGGGCGATATGAGCCACCCAGGGCATGTGAAGATTCTGGAAAAGTGGATGAAAAGCTACCGGCCACGGGAGCTTTTCGACAAAACGGGCAAACTACGTCCCGAGCTGGCCGACCTCGCCCCAAAAGGCGAGCGTCGCATGAGCGCCAACCCTCACGCCAACGGCGGCTTGCTTCTGCATGACCTGCGCCTGCCGGATTTCCGCGCCTACGCGGTGAAGGTGGCGAAGCCCGGCGGGTTGGACGGTGAAGCCACCCGTGTCCAGGGCGAGCTCATCCGCGACGTGATCAAGCTCAACCCCGCCATTTTCCGCGTCTTCAGCCCGGACGAAACGGCCTCGAACCGCTGGGCCGCCACCTTCGAAGTGACAAACCGTTGCTCGACGGCGGAGATCGTCCCCGGCGACGACCACGTCGCGCCGGACGGACGGGTCATGGA
>JAIVGW010000415.1 GCA_020201415.1 Lentisphaerota bacterium | reverse complement strand
CCGGGGCGACCCCTTCGTGCTGCAGTAATTCGGACAACAGCGCCCGACTGTTAATCTTGAAGATTACGTCGTTGTCCTGTAAGCCGAGGCGGCGCAAGGCGGCGGCGGCGCAGGCGATCACTTCCGCCTCCGCGCTCAAGGCTGGTTCTCCGATCACATCCAGGTTCCATTGATAATGTTCGCGTTTGCGGCCCTTGCTCATGCGTTCATAGCGGAAGCACTGGGCAATGGCGAACCATTTCAAGGGAAAAGTCAGCGACTGCTGGCGGGCTGCCACCATGCGCGCCAGGCTGGGAGTCATCTCCGGACGCAAAGCCAATTCACGTTCGCTTTTATCCTGAAAGGCGTAAATCTGGTCGACGATTTCCTCGCCACCCTTGCGTTTAAGGAGTGGGAGCGATTCGACAACACAGGCGTCATACTGCTGAAATCCGAACAGTCGGGCGGCGTGAGCCCAGGCTTCGAAAATCAAATTGCGCACGGCCATCTCGCCGGGATAAAAGTCGCGCATGCCGCGCGGCGGTTCGAAACGGATGATGCTTTTTTCCATAGTGCGTGCGTTATTAACAGCAACCCGGCGCAAAAAAAGCCGCCAAGCCGCAGTCTTTATGCCGGGCGGCATGGCATTGCGCCGTCTATCTTGAACAGTCGTGGAGAATGAGCCTTATCATTCCACCGGCTTCATGACCTTGGCCTTCATAATACGGCCCATCTTGAATTTGACCACTTTGCGGGTCGGGATGGTAACGACATGTGAAGGTTTGTTGGGGTTGCGGCCGATTCGGGACTTGCGCACGCGGACTTCGAACACGCCGAAATTGCGGAATTCCACGTTTTCGTCGCGGGCCAGGCTCTCGATGATATGGTCCAAAGTCTTCTGCAGTACATTGAAGACATCCTGTTGAATTAGACCTGTTTCCTGGGATATGCGTATAACCAGATCACGTTTGGTCATGAGTAACTCCTTGATTTGTTTTTGACATCAAACAGCCGTTCCAGTTTCAGCGGAGACCGCCGGAAGGCAGCGCCGGAAAAATCTGCTAACGCAGGTTCCGCGGGCGGTAACCTTTGTCGTTGAAGGTTACGCTAGACTTTATAGGCTTGATGGTCAAGTAAAAACGTATAGACTAATTTAATCATGAACAGCCGTCCGATTCGCACCATATTGCATGCGGACATGGATGCATTTTTCGCCTCCGTTGAGCAGCGGGACCACCCTGAATTGCGGGGGCGTCCCGTGGTGGTCGGGGCGCCTCCCGACCGGCGCGGCGTGGTGGCCGCCGCTTCTTATGAAGTCCGCGCTTTTGGCGTGCGCTCCGGGATGCCGTCACGCACGGCGGCCCGCCTGTGCCCCCAGGCCGTTTTCCGTCCTGTGAACATGCGGGCTTACCTGGCAGTGTCGCGGCAGATCAGTCTAATCTTTCAGCGTTACACTCCTTTTTGTGAATTTCTTTCGCTGGACGAGGCCTTTCTGGATGTCAGCGGGGCTCGACAGCTGTTCGGCGACGGCCCCGCCATCGCCCGGAGCATTCGCGCCGATGTGCTGCGCGAGACCGGACTGACGGTATCCATCGGCGTGGCCTCCAACAAGTTCCTGGCCAAGCTGGCCAGCGACTTGCGCAAACCCGACGGGTTGACGATAGTGCCGGATAATCCTCGGGAAGCGGCCGCCTTTCTGGCTCCCTTGCCGGTGGGCAGTCTGTTCGGGGTCGGCCGGGTCACCCGGGAGCGTCTGGAACGCGCCGGACTGCGGCTGATTGCCGATGTGCAGGCCTGGCCGCTGGAGGCGCTGGAACGGATTCTTGGCCGGGCCGGCGCCATGGAGATCAAGCGGCTGGCCATGGGCGAGGATGCAAGGGATGTTCTGGAGGCCGGCCTTCCGCGCAGTATTGGCCGTGAACATACATTCGATGTCGATTGCGAGGCGCCATCACAATTACGGGGCATGTTGATGACTCTGGCGGAAGATGTCGGACGCCAGTTGCGCGCCACCGGTTTGCGCGCCTGCGGAGTGCGGTTAAAACTACGCTGGGCGGATTTTTCCACGATCACCCGCCAGACCATGCTGCCCGAATCTTTTTGTGACGACCGCACACTACGCCAAGCGGCTCTGGCGCTGCTGGAAAGCGCCGCCTGGCGCTCTCCGGTGCGGTTGGTGGGTATAAGTGTTTTCGAACTGGTTGAGGGTGGCGCACAACAGTTGGAATTGAATCTGGCGCAGGGGTTAAACCCGGAGCGTTGGGAAA
>JAIVGW010000169.1 GCA_020201415.1 Lentisphaerota bacterium | reverse complement strand
GGCAACTCTAATTCGTGCACATCCGCCACATGAAACCTGATACGCGGATCGGCATGCAACCGCCGGTTCACCTCAATCATCCGCTCGGCATAATCCAGTTCATGCAGGCGGCCGCGCGGACCCAGCCGCCGTAATATGTAAGGCGCCAGCACACCGCTGCCGCAGCCCACATCCAGTATCACGTCTGATGGACGCAGAGCCGCCAGACGGAACAGGCGGCGGAATTCCCTGGCATAAAAACCGCGGGCAACAGCCCGGGGATTCCGCCGCCAGATTTCCATCCAGGTTTCCGCGCGCTGATTGAAAAAAGCCTTCTCCCTTTTAACGGCCGGGTCATGTTGCATTGCCAGAGCCTCCCGTACGCGGCCGGCGGCGACCGACAGCCGCAAAAACCACCAGGTACATCAGGGTGGAAAACAATACCACACTGCCGCCCACCGGCAAGTCCCAGACATAAGAAAGCATAAGCCCCGCCAGGCAGGCGGTCATGCCGGACAGGGCCGCCAAAAGCATGACCAGCGGCAGACGGTCGGAGAGCAGGCGCGCTGTATTGGCAGGATTGACCAGCAGGGCAAAAATCAGCAGACCGCCAATGATCTCCAGCGCCGCGCCGACCGTCAGCCCGCCCAGCATGATTATGCCATAATAAATCAGCCCGGCCGGTAAGCCGCCGGCCAGCGCCAGCTCCCGGTTGAATAAAACCGCGACGATGGCGCGATAAAACCACCATACTCCCAGACACAGCCCCAGACAAATCGCCACCAGCATCCGGGTCTGACCGGCGGTAACGGTCAGCAGACTGCCCCACATCAGGTTCAAAGCCTCGGTTTTAGGGCCGGGAATCCGCGACAAAAGAATCAGCGACAGACCCATGGTCGCGGAAAACACCATACTCAGGACCACATTGGACGAAGTCTGCGCCTTTTCCGCCACCGGCCCGACCACCAGGCCGGCCACGGCACAGGCTCCCATGGCCCAGAGCCACGGCGGCTGCCCCAGCAGCAGCCCGATCACGGCGCCGAGAAAAGCCGCATGCGACATGCAGATCCCCAGGAATGGCACCTGCAACAACACCAGCAGGACACCGACCAGCGCCATGCCCGCACCCCCGAAAACA
Source organism: Lentisphaerota bacterium (assembly GCA_020201415.1). Lineage (GTDB taxonomy): Bacteria > Verrucomicrobiota > Kiritimatiellia > JAAZAB01 > JAAZAB01 > JAIVGW01. Next base: position 1,160 of record JAIVGW010000169.1, on the reverse strand, counting down.
CAGGCCAGCAGGGCATGGCGGAAATATTCCTCGCGCAGCAGCTCGATCATGTCACCACCCCGCTCAATCCGATGACGCTCCGGACCGCCTCCAGCGCCGCGCCGTCGAAGACCTTGCGGCCGCCCGACAGGACCACCGCGCGACGGCATCCGGCCGGCGGCGCAGTCAGATTATGCGAGACCATGATCACCGCCAGACGCCGCTCCGCGTAAAGCCGTTCCAGCAGACCCACGCATTCATCCCGCGCGGCCGCTGACAGGTGCGTCGAAAATTCATCCAGCAGCAACAGGTCCGGCTGCTGGCAGAGCGCCCGCGCAATCTGCACCTTCTGTCGTTCACCGCCCGACAACTGACCGATCGGCCGGGGCAACAACGCCCCTACTCCGACCATCTCCGCCGCCTCTTCCACAATCCGCCCATCCGCCGTCGTCAGACGCCGCCCAAGCCCCGCAGCGGCGCTGCGACCGATGGTAATGACATCCCGCACCGTCAGGGGCAGGGTTTCATCCACATTCAACAACTGCGGCACATAACCGATGCGTTGGCGCAAAGCGCGGCGGCTGCCGCGGGTCAAGCGCCGGCCGAAAATCATGATGGAACCGGCGGCGGCCGGCGCCAGGGCCAGCAAGGCCCGCAACAGGGTGGTTTTCCCCGCGCCGTTATCGCCCAGCAACAGCAGGAATTCATCCTGTTCCATCGCCAGGTTGATATCATGCAGGATGCGGTGATGACGCAACGACACCGAAAGGTTGGCCAGTTCCAGCATCATAAGGCGTCCGCCAGCGCTTGCAGATTGCCGCGCAGGGTAGCCGCGTAACCGGAGCCGCCTTCCGGCGGCGGCGCGGGAAAATTACTGAATACTACCAGGGGCAAATCCAACTGGCGCGCCAGGGTGCGCCCGACTTTGCCGCTGCTCTGGTAGTTGTCGATGACTACTTTGGCCTCCGCGTGGCGGGCTTTGGAAATCACATCCTGCATGTTGCGCAGCGACAAGTCCTCATCGCGACGGAACTCCCCCGCTACATTCAGACCCAGCCAGCCGGCCAGATCCGCGCTCATCACCGAGCAGATCACCGGCATACCGTGGAACTCGCGCACCAGCGGCTGCAACTCACGTGCCAACTCCTGCACTTGCTGCCGATGACGCGCAAGATTGGCGC
>JAIVGW010000414.1 GCA_020201415.1 Lentisphaerota bacterium | reverse complement strand
GACGACAACGAATAGTAAGCGTAATTTTAAAACAAGGAGGTAGTGACGAATGAAAGAGAACAGGTCCACGCAAGCGGAATCGAACCTTCGCGGACGGTTGACGGTGGTTGCGTCGACGATCGCTATGGCGATGGTTTTCGGTTGCCAGTCAAGACCTCGTCGATGATCGCGGGTATTCAATGATGCGGCAGTCGACAAAGCTCGCGACAAAGCTCGCGATAAAGAAAAAATCCAGATAAAGGAAGGAACGTGAAATGAAATCATACGCAGCATTAGTATCCACCTGCATCCGATCCGCGGTGTCAGCCGTTGTCTTTGGACTGGCTGGCTTCCCGCTCATGGCGGCTCAGAATCTGCTCCTCGTGGAAAATGGGGTCAGCCGGGCGCCGATTGTGGTCTTCCAGGATGCCCCGCCATTGACCCGCCAGGCGGCGGACGAGCTGGCGTACTACATCGAGAAGGTCAGCGGCGCGAAGCCGGACGTGATCGAGGGACAGCCCGACCCGATTCCTGAGCATGCCATCTGGGTGGGGTATCAACCCGTGCTGAAGAAGCTGTTTCCCGAGCTTGTTTTTGAATTCGAGCACCCCGGCGAGATTTTGCTTGCGGCCAACGAAAATCACGTTGTGATTGCCGGACGCGATGTCTGGGACCCGGATTGTCTCGTGATGACGAACAAGTCGGGCAAGGCAATCAACGGCGTCCAGCAGGAATACGGCACCCATAACGCGGTCTACACCTTCCTGCGCGACCAGCTCGGCATCCGTTGGCTCTGGCCGGGGGAAACAGACATTCCCGAGCGCTCCACGATCGCGCTTGAACCCTTCGTCTACCGCTACCATCCGCAGTTCCTGGCGCGGGGCGGATTGCTGGCGTATAGCTTATTCGAGAGCGGGGGGCCGGGTGGTCTGGACGACCCCTCGTTCTACAGCGGCGGCCCCCGCAGCGGGTACTGGATGCGCGCGCAGCGACTGCAACTCTCCGAGCTCCCCTCGTTGGGCGGGCACGGACCGTGGAACGAGTGGTGGGTACGCTTTTACGAGACCCGCCCCGATTTCTTTGCGCTGCAGCCGGATGGCACCCGGGGAGGCGTGGATGAGCCACCGCCCGGCATGGAGAAGCCGGCGCCCGGCGCCCATACCAAGCACCGGACCAATGTCAAGATGTGCGAATCCAACCCCGATATTCTCCCGCAGTGGTTGGATGATGTGGAGGAAGAACTCAAGCAAAACCCGAACAAACGAGTCTTCAACGTGTCGCCCCTCGACGGCTGGACACGCGGACACTGCATTTGCGAGGATTGCCGTGCCTGGGACCATCCGGATGGCCCCATCCGCAGCCCTTTCATTTGGAAGGGTATGGCCCAGGACTATCTTTCCCTTTCGGACCGGGACGTCAAGTTCGCTAATCGCCTGGCCCGCGGCTTGAAGGAACGCTTTCCGGATAAGGAGTTGTATGTCTACATGCTGGCCTACGGCCACTCGCGGCCGGCGCCCATCGAAGCGGTTCCCGATGACAACGTCATCATCGGCAACGTGGCCAATTTCCTGTTGCGGTCCGACATGCTCGACCGCGGCTCCACGACCGGTGTGCCGCACCGCGAGAATTTCGCGGACTGGGGCAAGCTCACGAAGTTGCAGTTCTGGCGGCCCAATACCGGCAGCCCCGTCGGGTGGCAGACCGGACTGCCGGACGTGTCGTTTCAGCGGACGATTGACGACATTAAATTCGCGGCGGAGCATGGCGCGATGGGCATCTTTGTCGATTGGATCCGTGAACACTGGTCCACCCAGGCGCCGATGTACTATCTCATGGCCAACTTGATCTGGGACCCCTACCAGGACGGGCAGGCGATTCTGGATGACTTCTACAACCGGGCCTACGGTCCGGCGGCCAGCGCGATGAAGGCCTACTGGACGTACATGGAGGACATCCGTGAGCAGTGCTACGGCACCGAGAAACCCGGCGAGCCTGACCACGACGTTGTGGAGTTTTATAACGAGGAGCGGCTGGGCAAAGCCGAGGAACTGCTCGATAAGGCGGAGGCGCAGGCGGCAGAGGGCGCGCCGAAGTATGTCCAGCGTATCGAGTTCGCCCGCGTGGGCCTGGAGTTCACGAAGCTGTACACTGAAATCGTGCGGCTGATGAAAGATGTTAAAAGCGGCGATGATAAGGACGGAACCGCGCGCGCGCAGGTGATCGCGAACTGGGAAGAAATGCGCGTGCTCCAGCAGGAGCATCCCAAGGCGATGATGTGGCGCAAGATCTTTGGCGGGTCTGATG
>JAIVGW010000227.1:8460-24846 GCA_020201415.1 Lentisphaerota bacterium | reverse complement strand
GATTATGTTTTCTTCGTTCAAGGCGGGGAGGATTATGCTGATCATGGTTTTTTTCATGGTTTGCCAAATGTAAAATGCAGCCAGCGTCTGGAAATGCGGAAGGTTGTGGGGGCGGTGACGTTGGGGACGCATTGGTGATGGTATGCAATATCGCGACTGCGCTTCATTTGGACCTCCCTGTGGGTTATATTGATACGGGAAAATCGACCGATAGTACCGGATGCCTGCGAGCAACAGGGTGGTGTCGGGGCAAGGCGGTGCCTGCCGTCCGGATGAGTGGCGCGGTCGCGCATGTCTCCGGTTTTTGCAATCACCCGCGGTTTGTACGGACGCGCCATGTCTGCCAGGTGCCGATCAAAGCTACTGCCGTTCCGAGTGTAATCGCCCAGGTATAGGTTTGAGTCAGGTCATACAACAGGCCGCCCAGCGTCGGTCCGGTGATACCGGCGGCGCCGTAAGCCAGGAAGATCAAAGGGTAAATTTCAGCAATGTGGGCGGGGCCATAGTGCGCTGCCACCTGAGTGGCATAGACCACAAAGCAGGCGCCGAAGCCCAGTCCCACCAGAAATGCGCCGGCAGTAAACGAGATTGAGGTCAAAAGCATCAGCGAGACCGCCAGGAACAGCAGGGAAATGACGATGCTGGCATAGCCCAGGCGGTCGGCCAGCCAGCCCCAGGATATGCGACCGATGGCATTGCCGACGGCAAAAAAACCGATGGCGGCAGTGGCGGTTGCCTGGCTCAATCCGTTGTCCAGTCCTATCGGCTTGAGATTGCCGATGATCAGCAGTCCGGCGAAAGTGCCGCAGAACATCCCGGTCGCCAGGCCGCGGAAGAGCGGGTCGCGCCAGATTGTGATGTCAGATGCCGCGGCGGCGCAGGAATTGTTATGCTGGAACAGGCATATGGCGGCCAGGCAGATGATGACGCCGTAGCCCCAGCCGATGGCGCCAATCACCTGTAAAACCGTCCATCCGGCTGCCAGCAGGCCGGTAATCAGGGCCGAGAGCAGGACCGCGCCGGCGCCGAAGCCGGCAACCGCCACGCCCGTTACCAGGCCCTTGTGGCGGGGGAACCACTGGACGCCGGTGGTCAATGCGGACACATAGCACAGGCCGATGCCCGTGCCGCCCAGCAGGCTGAAGCCGGCCATCAGCCAGAGGAACCGGCCTTGGGAAGCGGCGGCCATCAGATGACCGGCGCCGAACAACAGGCCGCCCAGCAGGGCCAGGCGCCGTGGACCGTGCGTGCCCAGCAGGCGGCCGGCATATACCATGACCCCGGTGAAAGTGGCAATGGTCAGTCCGAAAATCAGTTGCGTCTGGCCGGCCGAGAAGCCGAAGCTGGCCTGCAATGGCGGCGCCATGGCGCTCCAGGCATAGACGCCGCCCAGACAGGTCTGCATGACCACAATGGCCGGCAGCAGCAACAGGCGTTTCAGGCGTACGGTCGGCTTTGGAATCCAGCGCGGCATTGTCATCTCCTCCGCGCCCTGCAGGGCGTACCGATGTGCAGGATCAGCCCGGGCGCGCCTGTGCGCGCCCGGGTAGGTTAGGATAGGATAACATTGCTAACGGGTTCAGGCTTTGGCGGCATCCGCCAGGCGCTGTTGCAGCGCCTGCAGTTCATGCTGCATGGCCGGAGGCAGCCGGTCGCCGTATTTGCCGAAATATTCGGCGGCGTCTTTAACTTCAGCCAGCCAGCTGGCCGAATCCACCCGCAACAGTTCGGCCAGGTCTTCCTTGCTGATGTCGAGCCCTTTCATATCCAGCGCGCCCGGGGCCGGGATCATGCCGATGGGCGAGGAGACGGCCTTGCCCGTTCCTTCCACGCGCTCGCAGATCCACTTGAGCACCCGGCCGCAGGACGCCGGCCTGATGCAACGCCGCCGCCGTGGTTTCCGATCCGGCGGAAGCGCCCATGAAGACGCCGTGTTCCCAATTGAACGATTCAGCCACCAGCGGCACCGTGGAAGCGCGCCGGCCGCCGAACAGGATGGCCGAGATGGGCACACCGGCGGGGTTCTGCCATTCGGGGTCGATCACGGGGCATTGCGCGGCCGGCGCGGTAAAACGCGCGTTGGGATGCGATCCTTTACGTCCGCAATCGGGGGTCCATTCCTGACCCTGCCAGTCGATGCCGGTGGCCGGGGGCGGCACTCCCATCTCCTCCCACCAGACATCGCCGTCCGGGGTCTGCAACACGTTGGTGAAAATTGTGTTGCGTTCGATTGTGGCCATGGCGTTGGGGTTGGACTCCTTGGATGTGCCCGGCGCCACGCCGAAGAATCCGGTTTCGGGATTCACGGCATACAGTCGGCCATCATCACCGATGCGCAACCAGGCGATATCATCGCCGACGCAACGCACGCTCCAGCCCGGCAGACTCGGCTGCATCATGGCCAGATTGGTCTTGCCGCAGGCGCTGGGGAAAGCCGCCGCCACATAATGATTTTTACCTTCCGGCGAGGTCAGGCACAAAATGAGCATGTGCTCGGCCAGCCAGCCTTCCCGGCGCGCCACAACCGACGCGATGCGCAAAGCCAGGCATTTCTTGCCCAGCAGCGCATTGCCGCCGTAACCTGAACCGTAGGACCAGATGGCGGGCTCGTCGGGAAAATGGACAATGTATTTGTTGGCCGGATCGGGCTCGCAGGGCCAGGGCACGTCGGCCTGGCCGGGCTTGAGCGGTGCGCCCACCGAGTGCAGACAACGGATGAATTTGCCGTCGGCGCCGAGGCTGTCCAGCACGGCCTGGCCCATGCGGGTCATGATGCGCATGTTGACCACAACATAAGCCGAATCGGTAATTTCAATACCGATTTTGCAGGCAGGCGAGCCCAGCGGTCCCATGGCAAAGGGGATCACGTACATGGTACGGCCGGCCATGCAGCCTTTATACTTGCCGCGCAATTTGGTCCGCATTTCTTCAGGATCGGCCCAGTTGTTCGTCGGACCGGCTTCTTCCTTGCTGGCGGAACAGATGTAAGTGCGGTCTTCCACCCGGGCGACATCGCTGGGGTGCGAACGCACAAGGTAACAGCCGGGGCGTTTGTCCTGGTCCAACTTGACAAACGAGCCGGACTCGACCATGGCTTCGCATAGGCGGGTGTTTTCTTCTTCGGAACCGTCGCACCAGTGGATGTTCTTCGGTTGGCACAGGTCGGCCATTTCCTGAACCCAGGCGATCAGTTGCTGATTTTTTGTAGGAGCTGTCATATTGTTCCTTTCGGGGTTGCTGGTGATAAAAAAGGCCAGAATGGTTCCATAAGAGAAACCGATTCTGACCTTGTGCCTTGTCCGGCTTACCGCCGCAGTCGGTCCGTCGGCAATTCACAATAAGGGTATATGCAAGACAACCGAGGTGACCCCGCCGGAAACGGCCTCTCCTCGGCTCATTAAAGAACCCATGTTACTAAGCTGGCGGAATATGTCAAGCTTTTTTCTGAAGCTTGTTTTGATTGCCGGCTGGTGGTAGCATGCGCTGCATCAATGGTTAAATGCGGCAAGGTGGCGGAGTGAATGACAGGGGACAGCAATGGCCGATGTGGATAGAGGGGAATTGCCGCTGGTGGTCGTTATCACGACCGGCGGCACTATTGCGCAGCGGCGGGATCCTGAAAGTGGTATAGCATTCCCGGCGGTTCCCGGCGCGATGTTGCTGGAAGCCCTGCCGAAATTGCAAGCGCGGGCGCGGATCAAGATTATTGATTTATGTAACATGGACAGTTCATGGATTACGCCGGCGGATTGGCTGAAACTGGGCCGCCTGGCGGGCGATGAGCTGCGCGAGGCGGCGGTGGGCCTGGTCATAACCCATGGCACCGACACCATGGCGGAAACGGCGTTTTTCCTGGATTTGGTCCTGGATGGCGTCAAACCGGTGGTTCTGACCGGAGCCATGCGCCTTGATGCCGAAGACATGGCGGATGGTCCTGCCAATCTGGCAAATGCCGTGGCCCAAGTCGGTGCACCGAGCGCACGTGATTGGGGGGTTACGATTAATATGGACGGTTGCATCCATGCGGCACGGCATGTGCGCAAGGCGGATTCAACCCGTCTGCAGTCCTTCACTTCCGGGTCGGCCGGGATAATGGGCAGGGTGCAGGACAGGCTGTTACAGCGGATCGGTCATCGGCCCCGCCGGTTGCGTTTCCCCTTGCCGGAGGCCCTGCCTGCTGTGCCTTTGTTGCGTACCTATGTTGGTGATGACGGCGCTTTGATTCGTGCGGCGATAGATCAGAGGGTTTTGATGCTGGCGTTGGCCGGGATCCCCCGGACTGCCGCGGAATTGGCGGGTTATTTTCAATGAGGTGAGCATGCAGGATGGAGCGACAATTAAAAACATTATCAAACGTCAGGGCAATCTGGTGGCATACGATCGCGATCGCATCAGTACTGCGATTTTCCGCGCCTTGGTCTCCACCGGCACCAAGGACCGTGATTTGGCGGAACGGCTGGGGGCCAGGGTGGAACAGGCGCTGGTGGCGGCCTACGGGACACATACGCCGCCCAGCATTGAAGAGATTCAGGACATAGTCGAAGAAACGCTCTTTGAGGCCGGATACGCTGACACCGCCCGGGCTTATCAGGATTACCGGCATGCCCGCGCCCAGGCCCGGTCCATGCGTGCCTGCAATTTTGAAGTCACGGACAACATTCCCTACAAGAAGATTTATGAGGTTCTCTGCTGGAACATGGCGCATGAATGCGATTCCGTACCGGCGCTTAACCGGTTGATTGAACGCGGTGATTTCATCAACCTGATGCGCGCGGCTGACCGGCGTTATGACGAAGAGATTGATGCCGCCGCCGAAGTGGTGTTGGCGCGGAGCGATCGGCTGCGTCTGATCATTGTGGCCGGTCCTTCCTCTTCCGGCAAGACAACGACCACCATCAAGCTGGCCGAGCGTCTGCGGAAGTCGGGAATAGGGTTGCAGACCATTAATGTGGATAATTATTTTTTTGAACTGGAGCGGCATCCCCGTGACGAATTCGGTGATTATGATTACGAGTCGCCCCAGGCTCTGGACCTGCCCCTGATCGATCTGCATCTCGCTCAACTTTTGGATGGGCGGACTGTCATGACGCCGCATTACGACTTCAAGACCGGCCGGCGGCATTTGGCGGCGCATGCATTGAAACTGGAACCCGGGAACATGCTGTTGCTTGACAGCCTGCACGGATTGTACGGGCCGATGACCGCCAGTGTTGCCGACGAACAGAAGTTCCGTCTGTACATCGAAACACTGGGTCAGTTGCGCGCGGCGGACGGCCAGTTCATGCGCTGGGCCGACAACCGGTTGATGCGCCGCATGATCCGCGACAGTTGGCATCGCAATTCCCAGCCGGAAGCCACCTTGACGCATTGGCGCTACGTGCGCCGGAGCGAATTAACCAACATCATCCCGTATATCGGCAATGCCGACTTCCTGGTCAACAGCGCCCTGCCCTATGAAATGCCTGTCTTGAAGGGGCGGATTTTCGATTTTTTTGAACCGGCCATCGCGAAGTACCGCGCCGATCCGGGGCGTCAGGATGCCTATATCCGCGCCCGGCGGATCAATGATTTTCTGCTGCCCCTGACTCCGGCGGCGGATGCTGGCTGCCTGGCGCCGGATTCACTGTTGCGTGAATTTGTCGGTGGTAGTTGTTATGAGTATTAGTCGGACATGAAACCCGCCTGCCGCAGCTTGTCCCAGGTCAGGCCGGCGGCCGGCGCGCTGTGCTGGAGAAAGCGCTGGACGTATTTGCCGATTATGTCGGTTTCCAGGTTCACCACGGCGCCTGCGGTCCAGGTGGCGGTATGGGCACGGGTGAAAGGGATCAGGTGGATCGTGAAGGATTCCGAGTCCAATGACGCCACCGTCAGGCTGGCGCCGTCCACCGCGATGGAGCCCTTGGTTACAATTCCCTGCAGCAGATCGGAGCTGCAGGCGATGCGCAGGGCCAGGTCCTGACCGATGATGCGGCATTCGCGGATAACGCCGGTGCCGTCAACATGTCCGGTTACCATGTGGCCGCCCAGCGGATCATTCAGGCGCAGGGCCCGCTCCAGGTTCAGTGCGGCGCCGGGTTTTTTGCGTCCCAGGTTGGTGCGGTCCAGTGTTTCGCGCAGTACATCGCAATGGAATCCCGTGGCGGAAATATCTGTTACCGTCAGGCAGACGCCATTGACCGCAACGCTTTCGCCCGGCTCCAGGGCCGGTTGCCAGGCAGCCTGGATTTGCAGGAGGGCGCCCTCCGCGCGATTGTGCATGGCAGTAAGTTGGCCGATTTGCTGTATAAGTCCCGTGAACATGTGCTGGCCCCTGTCCAATCTCTTCGTGAAGTTTCCGCCGCCGCAAAATATAATCTGCCATATTCAGGCGCGTCAGGCAAGCGCGGAGCCATAAATGCGTGCTTAAAAATAACCGCCTTGATAATGCCGTCCGCGGCAGGTATCCGCCGCGTTGATGGGAACGCGGTCATGCGCGGATGACCGGGCGCGTGGGTAACGGGGCCGGTAGAATGGAAATAGCCAGACGTTCACTGCCGTCGCGACGCGCCGGGCAGAGCGCGGAAGTCACCCTGCATTGCAGTGGCCGGCCGGCGGCGTTGCGGAAAACGGCGTTGCCCATCCAGCTGGCTTAATAGTGAATCTTACTGATGGCGATTTCGGCGGGAAAGCTGCTGCCGTCCTTGCGCCGGCAATTGGCGTTCAGCACGGTAAAACGTCCACTGGCTACATGTGCGCGGATTTTTCCCAGAACCAGCGGGTTGAAACCGGTGATCAGGTTGCAGCAGGGCAGATTCCAGAAATCAGCCTCGCTGTGGCCAAAAAACCTTTCAGCCCGGCCGTTACTGGCAATTATGAATCCCTTGTGATCCACAATTATGACCGCATCATAGAGACTGGCCAGAACGGCTTTATATAATGAACGATCACGCGTCTGCTCTTTAATGGAAGGCGCGGGTGTCGGCGGCTGGGTGGCGGCCGTCTGCGTCGGCTTGACCGCCGGTTGAGTAGCGGCCGACCCTTCGGCCTCTGCCATGGCGGCGTTGCAATGCGGACAGGCAAAGCCCCGGCAAAGTGAATCCGTTGGCTGCTTCGCGATAGGCCAGTTCCGTCAGTGCCGCTAGGCAACGGTCTGCATCTTGTTTAGTTAATCCTGTCTGATTTGCAAATAGAACAGAATAAAACCAGGTTGTCAAATTCAAACTATACGTTAAAACGAAAGTGGCATATATCACCGTCGACAATGATGTAGTCGCGGCCCTTGAGCTGGATTTTTCCCTGAGCGCGCAGCGCTTCCTCGCTGCCGGCCTCCATTAGTTCGTCGTAGCGCATGATTTCAGCGCGGATAAAACCGCGCTCGATGTCGGTATGCACCTTGCCGCCGGCAGCCGGCGCGGTGGCGCCGCGCCGGATGGTCCAGGCCCGTACTTCATCCTGGCCCACGGTGTAGAATGACATCAGCCCCAGGGCTTCATAAGCCGCCTGGTTCAAGCGGTCCAGACCGGAGGCATTGACGCCGATTTCACTCAGATAAGTCGCGCGCTCGGCGGGGTCCAGGTCCATGATCTCCTTTTCGATCAGACAGGAAACCCGGAAAGCCCCCTCTTGCCGGTCCGCTGCTTGAAGCTGGTCTTCATCGACGTTGTACACCCACAGCAGTGGCTTGAATGACAGCAATTCCAGACTGCGGATAGTCTCGATTTCATGAACTTCCAGGCCGGGCGGCGTGCCAACTTTCAATTCTGTCTCCAGGTGCGCCTTGACTTTCTGCAAGGTGTTTTCTTCCAAAGCCTGCCGGGCGTCCTGTCCGGCCTTTTTTTCGCGGGCAATGCGTTCCAGGCGTTTTTCCACCAGTTCCAGATCCGCGGCCGTCTGGGGAAATCCCAGTAAAGCTGCTTTCATGGGGTCTGATCCTCTCTGGCATGGTTGCGGCGCCTGATCAATATCCGCAGGGTGGTGGCCGCCTGTCCGAAATCATGAATTTCCATCAGTGGATTGTAATGCCGGTCGATCAGTTCGTTGAAGATCTCCTGATCTTGCTCCGTGGTAGGACGAATCCATGGCGCTTCCATGGCGAAGGCGTAGCCGCTCAAGGCGGCCAGGGGCGCCCGGCAATCACTCAGCAGTTCGGTCATCATGTCACGATTCATGACGTGCAGTTTTTCGGCCCGCTCGCGCGCCATTTCGGGGAAATAGCAGAATTGGCCCAGTTCCAGTCCGTACGGCAATCGGCGGTCAGCCTCTACGGCCAGATAGGGGTCCTGGGTCAGCAGCGGATCGCCGGGCTGGGTCAATGAACTTATCAGTCTGCCGGCCGCATGCAGTTTGAAAAGCGGGGGGGTGTCCTTGATCCGCCACCAGATGCGGTCACGCCCCTGAATCACCCATTCCTGATTGAGCGGGGAAGAGACGGCGGCCAATCCGCACAACAGCAGCCACATCAGGGCCAGACGGGTGGCGCCCGCCCGGCTATCGGCCAGACGGCGCATGGCCAGGGCTGCCAGACCGGCAGCCGCCAGCGGAAAAATAAAAACCTGGTAATCGTCATAGGGGAAAGGGGCCGCCAAGTGCAGCAGGGTGATACACGGCAAAGTCAGCCAGATCGCCCGGCCGGTCAGCACGGCGGCCGGCTGAAGCGCTTCGTCCGTGGCGGATTTCCGTGGCCGTATGAAGCACAGGCATGCCAGAACCGTCGGTACGAAATAAGCCTGTATGGTGCGGGAGAGGAAGCCGATCTTGTAAACCATGGCCCATGCGCCGGGCTCGCGCATGGTATGATAGCGTACCACATGGAACCAGAAGCTTTCCGGCGCCATCGCCAGAAACGGCAGGAAGACGGCGATGGAAGTCAACAGACCGGCTGCGGCAAAGTGAATCCATAGGCGCGGCCCGGCTTTACGTCCAACCCACAGGACAATCAAGGTCAGCAACAGGGCCGGCGCGGCGGAACTGCGCGTAGCGGCGGCCAGCGCCATCAGTATTCCCGCCAGCCATGCCGGCCGGCCGGATTGACGACGCCAAGCGGTATGCAGCGCCAGAAAGCCTCCGGTAATCAACAGCGCCGTCAGCGAGTAGGTTTTGACCACAGTTGTATAATAACTCTGATAAACATTGACGGCAGCCAGGGTAAAGGCCAGCAGCGCGGTTGCGCGCGCCATCCCCCTGGGCGCCAGCCTGGAGGCCAGACAGGCCGCCAGCAAGGCGCTGCCCAGTCCCAGCATGGTCGTGACCAGGCGTCCTGCGCCAAGGCCCCAGGCGGCAATGAGGGGGCGGGCCGGAGCATAAACCAGCGGCAGCAACGGTCCCTGGGTGTAGGCGAAGTCGCGATAGGGCAGCTTGCCTTCCGCGACCAGGCGCGCGGCGTAAAGGTACCAGCCCTCGTCCTGATTAAGGTCACCCAGGATCAGGTTGGCTGCCATTAGCGTCAAGGCCGCCAGTAGCGCCGTTATCCAACCGATCCGTATTATGGAGGAAAGTTTCATGGCATTGCCGTCATCATCTGGATGCAGGCGGGTTGGGCGTTGTGTTTGTGCGGCCGGGGGCTCGGTAAAGGTTCTGCAACAGAGAACGGATAACATCGCCGCCGGCCAGCAGACGTGTCACTGCCGTTGTAAAATCAATTTCTGGATTTTCCAGGGTGCCTCCCAGAGGCATGGTCAGGCTGAATGTCTCCGGCAGGTTGATTCCCTGCATGCGTTGCCTTGCTTCCGGTGTGGAGCGCACGTCGGTGAAGTCGAATTTGAGCAGGGAACGGGTAGGCTCGATTGCCCCTTTATTTATGATAATATTGACGGCACAGGCCACTTTGCCTCTTTCCAGCCCCAGCCAGGCGCACAAAGGCGGTGTCTGCAGCAGATCGAATGACTTGGTGAAGCCTGATAATTCCAATGTCGGGCGCCGGGGGTCGAGCAAAGGCGCCAAACCGCCCCGAAGTTCCATGGGGGTGCGGTTCCCGTTGACTTCGATGTGGCCGTCCATGATGACGATTCCATTCATGTTTGCGGCATCACCGTGGTTTGACAAATTGGCGGCGTATAGGTTGATGTCCAGATCAAGCTGCAGGCCGGCGGGTTTGAAAAGTGTTCCGTGATCGATGTAATACACCTGTGAACGGATACGCGCTTTTTGAATGGTGATTTGTGAAGACCCTCCCGGCTCGATTGTTTCCGGTGTCGGGCCGGCGGTTCCAGCTGCCGGGCTTGCGGCCGGCGGAATGGACGATTCGGCGTCCGTGGCTACGGTTTCCGCCTGATCCGATGCCGACGCGGCAGCCGCCAGATTCAGGCGATCATGGCGGTTGCGGATAATATAGACTTCACCGCGATTAACGCGCAGATCGCGGATAGTGAATTTCCGATGCTTCCAGAGGTCATAGAGCGAAAGACGGATGCGGATTTCACCCAGCCGGGCCAGATCGGGTTCGTCGAATTGCGGGGGATTGCCGATGCGTACGTCGCGCAACCGCAAGCTGCCGGACAGCAGGTTCATCGAGATGCTGTCGGCGATGATTTCCATGCGATAACGCTCCTGCAGTTGCGGCAGGATGCTGGTGCGAATAAGGTTGGTAAAACGCCGTTCCAGCATGTAATGAACGCATGCCAGCAGCAGGCCGGCGATAATCAGGCTTATAATAAATTTACGCATATTTTTCCGATGTGTTCCCGCAAGTTGGTGCTTTAAATTGTATCCAACGTCTTCCGCAGGCTTGTTTCACGCAGGTTGGCGTCCTCGCCGGCTAAAACCGCCAGACTGGCGTTTTTGCGGCGCAAAATTTCGCCGGCCAGATTCTTGATTACCCCTGTGGTTATGCCGCGCATGGATGCGATAATTTCCTCCGGCTGCACCACCCGCCCGTAATTCAGTATGCTTTCGCCCATCCAGTGCATGTGTCCGGCGGGGCTTTCCAGAGCCAGCAGCATATGGCCGATGACGTATTCGCGGGCTTCATTCAATTCCCTGCCAGTCGGGCCGGTTTTCTTTAATTGATGCAGCTCGCGCAAAATCAGTTCCAGCGACCGTTCCGCGCGCCGCGAGTCCACTCCGGCGCCGATCACCAGTGCGCCGGTTTCGGCGAACAACTGTGCCGAAGAACTGACGGCATAAGCCAGGCCGTGTTCTTCACGCAATGATTGAAACAGACGCGAGCTCATGTTTTCACCGAGAATAACATTGAGCAGACGCAACGCATGCCGCCGCTGGTCAAAACGACCGAAAATTCTGAAGCCCAGCGCCAGTTGTGTCTGCTCGATTTTCTTGAACGAGAGACGGAATGGTTCCTGGCCCACGGCGGCGGTCACCAGGCGGTAGTTGGGGGCCGCCTTTCGGCGGACATGTCGCAGTTGGTTTTTGATTTGCGCCACGCACGCCTGGTGATCGACCTTCCCCGCCAGCACGAATACAGTGTTTTCCGGGGCGTATTTCTTCTTCTTGTAGTTCAGCAGGTGCTCGCGGGTGAAGCGTTGCAGCGTTTCCTGTGTGCCGGTAAGCGGCCGTCCCAGTTCATGATTGCGCCAGAGCATGGCTGCCAGCATCTCGTGCACCAATTGTTCCGGCTGATCGTTGACCATCAGCAGTTCTTCCAGAATCACGCCTTTTTCGCGGACGACATCATCCGCCGCGAAGCGCGGATGCAGGTACATCTCCGTCATGATATCCATCACTTCGGGCAGGTGGTGGCCGGCCATGCGCGCGTAATAACAGGTGTTTTCCTCCTGCGTGAAGGCGTTGCAATGGCCGCCCCGTCCCTCAATAGCACGTGTTATTTCACGGGCCGTGCGATGGGTGGTGCCTTTGAAAAGCATATGCTCGACAAAATGGCTGATGCCGTTCAATGTGCGGCATTCATGGCGCCCGCCGGCGCCTACCCAGATGCCCAGGGCCGTGCTGCGGGCGCCGGGCATGGCGGAAGACAAAATGCGGATGCCGTTGGGCAGGGTGGTTTCCTGGACAGTCAGGTTCATGACGCGTTGCTCCGGGCGGCGGCCAGCAGATCCGGCAGGGTGGCGGTTTTTTCATAGAGCGCGCGCCCGACAATCACACCGTGGAGATTTGGGCAATCCAATTGTGCCAGGCGGCGGACATGCTCCGCCGTGGCCACTCCGCCGGAGGCGATGATCCGGGCGTCGACGGCGCGACACAGGGCTAAGGTGGCCTCCTGATTGGGGCCCTGCAACATGCCGTCGGTGGCCGTATCAGTGTAAATAATAGCGCTAACGCCGGCCCGGCAGACATTGCGGGCCAGATCGACGGCCTGCAACGGTGTGGTCTCGGTCCATCCGCGCACCTGCACCAATCCGTTACGGGCATCAATGCCTACGGCCAGCTTGTCGCCGTACAGGGTCGTCAGGCGTTTGAGGTCGGCGCCGCCGCCGTCTGCAGCTACCGCGCGTGTGCCGATGATCACCCGGGCGGCGCCGGCATCTATCAGTGTCGACAAATCGGCGTCCCGGCGCAGTCCGCCACCCACCTGCACCGGAATTTTTACGGCTGTAATTATGGTGCGAATTATCTCGGTATGACGCGGCGCGCCGGCGAAGGCGCCGTCCAGGTCAACCACATGCAGCGCCATGGCTCCCTGAGCTTCCCAGTGCTGCGCCATGGCGACCGGGTCGGCGCCATAGACCGTGGCCTGGTCCGCCAGCCCCTGGCGCAGACGGACGCATTGGCCGTTCTTCAGGTCGATTGCGGGGAAAATGGTAAAAGTGTTTTGCATGGCACCTCGAAAAGAATACGACATCCGGCGTTGAAGTTCAGATTTTTCCCTTGCTCGAAGGTATGCCTTGTTCACGCGGGTCATTGGTTATGGCCTGACGCAAGGCGCGGGCCAGGGCCTTGAAAACCGCCTCGACGGCATGATGCGGATCTTTACCGTAAAACTGGGTGACATGCAGGTTGAGACGTCCGTGTATGCAGAAAGAGCGCAGCATTTCCTCGATCAGTCCCAGATTGAAGTCGCGAATCTTCTGCTTACGGCAGGCCAGCTCATAATGCAGAAAGGGCCGGCCGCCCAGATCAATCACCGCCCGGCAAAGGGTTTCATCCATCGGGATATAGGCGCAGCCGTAACGCGCAATACCCTTGCGGTTGCCCAGGGCTTCGTCCAGCGCCTGGCCCAGACAGATTCCCATGTCTTCCACGGTATGGTGGTAATCAACAGCCAGATCGCCCTTGGCGGCCAGGCGCAAATCGATCAGGGAATGGCGGGCCAGTAATTCCAGCATGTGGTTCATAAAAGGAATGCCACAGTCGATGACGGGCCGGCCGTGGCCGTCAAGATTGACGGTCAGGCTGATGTCGGTTTCGCTGGTGGCGCGTTTGACGGATGCGGTGCGGGCGCGCATAATCCCCCCTTTATAAGCCGGGACTGGCTCAGTGCTGGCAGCCGCGGCGGAACAATGCTTGATTCATAAACAATGCATGATACGCTTGCGCAGCGCTTACGTCAAACCCTTAACCAGATTATTAGGCCGCCCGGCCTTTGCGGCTAAATTATCCGGCCTTCTTTCCTGCTTCAGCTTTCAGTCCGCGCTTGCGCAACCTGCCGTCAGGCGCTATATTAATAAAGGAAACCGGCAATGTTTTTCATGGGCGTGACGGATATGTTGAAATCATTAAAAAACCACTTGGAATTCCGGCTGTTTTTAAAAATGATGCATCAGCGCTACAGCCAGGCTCTGGAGGACGGTGACCACCAGGCCATGATGGAGGCCGGGGGCAGTCTGTGCCTGGTGTATTCCTCGCTGGGCAACCACGCTTATGCATGCAAATGGGCCGACGAATTCTGGCGTCTTTGGGGGCAACATCAGTCCCAGGCCGTGATAAATCCCAGGGCGCCCCTTCCGGGTGACGGCGATTGATGACGACCGCGCTTAATCATCGGTGAAATAGCAAGGATTCAATCCCGTAGGGGCGCTAACCTGCTTTATTCCTTGGCAAAGGCTACTACGGTAGGCTGATCGGCTGGTTGTTGGAATACAAAGTCGGGGTTTTCGACGCCGAAGGCCCGGGCGAGTGATTTCAGTGTTTGCCGGGCGGATTGTTCCACATCTGATCTCAAATCACCAATGAGCGCCTGGGCCTGTTGGCGCGCGCTGTTCTTTGCGGCATCCTTGAGACGATTTCGGTCCTGTTCGGAGAAACCGTCCGTGAACAGGGTGTTGAGCAAATCAGGCAGCAACCAGGGCACGAGTTTGCTTTTTTGCTCGTCGTAGAACTGAATGTCCCTTATGTGAATTTCATACATGCAAGGGGGCATGGTCAGCACAAAGGCGTCGGCGGTGCTTTTAACCTTGAAGTCCGGGCTGTGCAGGTCGTAGCGAAAATCAATCTCAAACTCAAAGATCATGGCCATTTTTTTGCCCGATAGAATCCAGCTCAAGTACTTACTGCCGAACGCGCCCCAGCTATGGTCCACTTCAGTGACAATTTCCTTGGTCAGGACTTTGAATACTGAAAGTTGGCCGATGGCTTTGAGTCGTTCAATGGCCGAGGCGCTGGTAGTCACGCGAGCGCCAGGCCCTCTGCGGCTGCGCCGCAACAGATGCACGGCGGCCCACAGCATACAGGCGAAGGTAAAACCGGCGAGAATGGCAATTAGTGTATTCATGTTTTATTTTCTGGGGCTGTTTTGTAAAATGGTTGCGCGGAATTCCGGCATCAATTCGCAATATCTAATTACACCTTCTTGGTAAGATGGCCGGGTGGGTGATCTCCATATCCGCGGCCACCCTGATCAGTTGACGCCCGGTTTCCCAGAATATCCATAGTTCATTGGCGACCGGGCTCAAAGGCGCCACATGTGCTTCGTGCAGCGGTAAATGGCGTTTTTCCATGTCGGCGGCGATCTGTTGCAAAATGGCGTTCCGCAGCTTGGGATCGACGTGTGGGTGCAAGGGGTCTTTCAGGGAGCGGGTGCTTAAAAGGTAGTCTTTCAGTGTTTTTACGTCCAGTTCCAGTTGAACTGCGTCGTCCGGCGGCGGCACACCCGCCGGATGGCGGGCGACCTCGATAATCTTGAAATTATCGCCGCGGACATCGATATCCAGTTCTTCAATATGGTAATCGGTTTTTTTGAGCAGAATCCGCAGGTTGAAAATCGGCAGTCCCATTTTGATCAATTGACTGCGGTCGCCCGGGTCAAGGTCGGCGGGCGTGGCGTCAACCAGCCAGATTTTAATTTTGGAGTCGGGCAGGACGGCTTCAATGTCATGTTCATTGATCAACAGTCGCGCCAGATACCCGGTGGGCGTGCCGGCCGCCGGGACCGCGGCAAATGCTGGATCGGCCCGGATTCCGGCCCCCGGCATGAAAATCACTGTCGCCAGCAGGCAAAGAACATATCTCATGCACCCTGCCATGGACCCCCCCGATGTTGATTGGTCAAGGCTGTAGTATCATGAGGTAACCTGGACCAGTTCGATGTCGAAAACCAGATCTTTGCCGGCCAGCGGATGGTTGGCGTCCAGAGTCACGGCGCCATCCGATACCTCGGCCACGTTGAAAACGACCGTGCGGCCATCAGGCTGTTTGCTCTGCAGCCGCTGACCCACGGCGACGTTTACCTCAGACGGGATTTTGCTGCGTTCGGCCTTGACCACCATTTCCGGATGGTGCGGTCCATAAGCTTCCGCCGCCGGGATTTCGACGGTTTTTTTCTCACCGGCGGCCATGCCCGTGACGGCGTTATCAAATCCGGGTATGACTTGCCCGGAGCCCAGGGTGAATTCCAGCGGCTCGCGCTCGCGGGAGCTGTCGAAAACGGTGCCGTCGTTAAGTTTGCCGGTGTAGTGAATGCTGACCTTGTCGCCTTTTTTCGTCATCGTCAAAACTGTTCCTCCTGTAATCTACATTTTAGCGGTAAAGTATCCGCCTCGCATTTTTATCACCTTGGCATAATACTGAAAGCATTGCAACAATTTATAAGGCATTATTTATCGCCGGCCCGCACAATGGAAACTGAAGCTCGCCTTAAACCTCGGACATGATTCCCAACTGGATTGACGCCGCTGAGTTGAGACATCCGTCCCATTAACCTCGCGGGATCGTCGTCAAACTTTGGCATATTTCAAAAAGGCGCTCTGCTACCATGTCCCAGGTCTGACTGCCGCCGTAACGGCTGATAGCGGCGCGGTCCCATGAGCGCTCCATGGCGGCATCGAGAGCATGCGCCAATTGGAGACTGTCGTTCGGTTCGCAGAGCAAACCATAGCGGTTGTCCGGAACCGTTTCCGGTATGCCGCCCACCCGCGGCGCTACCACCGGTGTGCCGCAGGCCAGTGCCTCGCGGATAACCACCGGGTCGCCTTCATGCAGGGATGACAGGGCAAATACATCAGCGGCGGCAAGCCAGGCGGGCAGTGCCTCACGTGGCAGCGCCCCCATGAAGCGTAC
>JAIVGW010000227.1:0-8402 GCA_020201415.1 Lentisphaerota bacterium | reverse complement strand
TCCGTTGATAGGCTCGCCAGCGATATTGGAAGAGCGCTTGCGGCAGAGCCGGATAAGCAGCATGCAGTACAGTCAGATCACCGGCCTGTTCACGGGGCGGCGGCTTGGTTCGCAGGATGGGGATATGCGCCACAGGCGCGCATACCGTGACCGTGGCCAGCCGGCGGAGCGCCTGGGCCTTTTCCATGACAAAGGTGCCCCTGGTGGGCGCCGTGCAGTTTGGGAAAAGGTTGCTGATCAAAGCAATGTTCATAGGCGCATGTTAATTAAACATGACACTCAAGGCAAGCTTGCTTCATTGCTGATTGCTGGTGGATGGCCAGGCGTGTCCGGCGGGATCGGCGGATCTGAGAACATCGAAATACAATGTCCAACAGCCAACAAAGAATATCCAATATCCAAGGCAAATACGCCCCCATTTGGTCGGTTGGAAATTCCTTGTTGGATATTGGATATTCAGATCCTCGAAAAACCTGATGGAGCGTGCGACATCACGCGGCCGGACTAAACCCTGATTAACTATCCCCGGCAAACCGGTCTGCGACCGGTTGCCGGGCAGGTCGATCATGCTCAATTAACGCCGGCGGGAACTTCGCCCGTGCAGGGCGGCAGCCCGGCCAGTTTCTGGTAGAGATCGTAACGCGCTGCCACCAGCTTGTCGGCTTGTTCCATCAGGCGCTTGGCGTTTTCCGGGTAGGTCTGCTGCAGTACGCGAAAACGGTTTTCATTCATTACCGACTGGCTGTAGCTCTGAGTCGGCGGCTTGCTGTCAAGCGTCAGCGGATTCTTGCCCTGCAGCAGTAGAGCCGGATTGTAACGCAAGAGCGGGAAGTGCCCCGATTGGACGGCGTTCTTCTGCGCCGTCAGGCCTTCGGTCATGTTGATGCCATGCGCAATGCAATGCGAGTAAGCGATGATGATGGACGGCCCGTCGTAGGCATCGGCCTCCGCGAAGGCCTTGACTGTCTGGGTCGGATTGGCGCCCATGGCCACTGTGGCCACATAGATGTTGCCGTAGGTCATGCAGATCATCGCCAGATCCTTCTTCATCAGGGGCTTGCCGGCCGTGGCGAACCGGGCCACCGCGCCCATGGGCGTGGCTTTTGAGGCCTGGCCGCCGGTGTTGGAATAGACTTCCGTATCCAGCACCAGCACATTGACGTTGCGTCCGGATGCCAGCACATGATCCAATCCACCGTAGCCGATGTCATAAGCCCAGCCATCGCCGCCCAGAATCCATACGGATTTCTTCACGAGGTAGTCAGCCACCGACTCCAGTTGTTTGGCCCAGGCCGAATCGGTGCAGTTCTTCAATTGCTCCTTCAGCTTGGCCACGCGGGAGCGTTGCTCCTCAATGCCGGATGGGGTGGATTGATCGGCGTTGCGGATTTCTTCCAGCAGCGGCTTGATCTGCCCGCAGGCCTGGCAATCGCAACCGCGGTCAATCAGTTCCATGGCGAATTTGGCGAACCGATCCGCCGCCAGCCGCATGCCGTAACCGAATTCGGCATTGTCCTCGAACAGCGAATTGGACCAGGCCGGACCGCGCCCGTCTTCACGGGTGGTGTAGGGCGTGGTCGGCAGGTTGCCGCCGTAGATGGAGGAACAACCGGTGGCGTTGGCGATCAGCGCGCGGTCGCCGTAAAGCTGGGTGAGCAGCTTGACGTAAGGTGTTTCGCCGCAGCCGGCACAGGCGCCGGAGAACTCGAACATGGCGCGGACGAACTGGCTGCCCTTGATGGTGGCCCGGTTGTAAAGCTTGGGATCCATGTCGGGAATGCTCATGAAGAAGGCGAAGTTTTCCGCTTCCTTTTCACGCAACGGCAGTTGCGGTGTCATATCGATGGCGCGATGCCCGGTTTCCTGCTTGGTCTCCGGGTCTTTTTCCCGGGCCGGACAATTCTGCACGCATACGCCGCAGCCGGTGCAGTCTTCCGGCGCCACCTGCACGGTGTATTTCATTCCTTCATAGTCCTTGCCTTTGGCATCGGCGGATTTGAAGGTCTTGGGCGCCTGATTCAATTGGTCCGCTCCGTAAACCTTGACGCGAATGGCGGCGTGCGGACAGACCAGGGAGCACTGGCCGCACTGGATGCAAAGCTTGGGATCCCATTGCGGAATGTCCACGGCAATGTTACGCTTTTCAAACTTGGTTGTCCCGGTCATCCAGGTGCCGTCGCAAGGCATGGCGCTGACCGGCACCTCGTTGCCCTTCTGGCTCATGATGGTGGCGGTGACCTGCTGCACGAATTCCGGCGCATCCTTGGCAACCACCGGCGGCATGCGCAACTTGCCGGAAGGCTTGGCCGGCACCTGGACCTCGTGCATGGCGGCCACAGCCGAGTCCACAGCCTTGAAATTCATGGCTACAACGTCTTCACCCTTGCGGCCGTAAGTCTTGCGTATGGCGTTCTTCATGGCGGCGATGGCCTTGTCGGAAGGCAGCACGCCGGAGATCTGGAAGAAACAGGCCTGCATGATGGTGTTGATCCGGGCGCCCAGGCTGAGTTCCTTGGCCAGGCTGATGGCGTCGATCACATAGAATTTGATTTTCTTCTTGATGATCTGCCGCTCGATTTCGTTAGGCATGTGGTCCCATACTTCGTCGGCCGGGTAGGGGCTGTTGAGCAGGAATACGGCGCCTTCGCGGGCATCGGAAAGCATGTCGTACTTTTCAAGGAACGAGAATTGATGGCAGGCCACGAAGTCGGACTGCGTGCAAAGGTACGGGCTCTGGATCGGGGTCGGCCCGAAACGCAGGTGCGAGATGGTCACGGCGCCGGCTTTCTTGGAGTCATATTCAAAATAGCCCTGGGCATAGTTGTCCGTCTCGTCGCCGATGATCTTGATGGAGTTTTTGTTGGCGCCCACCGTGCCGTCGGCGCCCAGACCATAGAACTTGCATTCAATGCGGCCTTCGTGTTGGATGCGGTATTTGGCGTCAATTTTCAGGCTGGTGTTGGTCACATCGTCGTTGATGCCGACGGTGAAATGGTTGGTGCCCTTGCGCGACATGTTGTCAAAGACCGACTTAACCATGGCCGGGGTGAATTCCTTGGAGCCCAGGCCGTAACGACCGCCCATGATGTGCGGATAACGTTTCATTGTTTTGGCGCTGACGGCTTCACCTAAAGCCGTGCGGACATCCAGGTACAGCGGCTCGCCAATCGCGCCGGGTTCCTTCGTGCGGTCCAGCGTGGTGATGTGTTTGACGGTCTTGGGCAGGGCTGCGACGAAGGCTGCGACATCGAACGGGCGGAACAGCCGCACCTTGAGCAGACCGACCTTCTTGCCGCGCGCCACCAGATCGTTGACCGTCTCGTGCGCCGTCTCCGCGCCCGAGCCCATGATCACCAGCACTTTTTCGGCATCCGGCGCGCCGAAATAATCGAATAGTCGGTATTGGCGTCCGGTCAGGGAGGCGAACTTATCCATCTGGCGCTGAACTATGGCCGCGGTTTCCAGATAATAGGGGTTGACGGTTTCCCGGCCCTGGAAATACACGTCGGGATTCTGGGAAGTGCCGCGGATGGCGGGACGGTCGGGAGAAAGTCCGCGCCGGCGGTGGGCCAGCACCAGTTCGTCGTCGATCATCCGGCGCATAATATCCTCGGAAATCTCCGTAACTTTCTGGATTTCATGCGACGTACGGAATCCATCAAAGAAATGTATGAATGGAACGCGGGCTTCCAGTGTGGCGGCGTGGGCAATCAAGCCCATGTCCATGACTTCCTGGATACTGTTGGAGGCCAGCAGGGCGAAGCCCGTGGAACGGGTTGCCATCACGTCGGAATGGTCGCCGAAAATCGACAGCGCCTGGCAGGCCAGTGAACGGGCGGAAACATGGAAGACCGTGCTGGTCAGTTCGCCGGCAATCTTGAACATGTTGGGCAGCATGAGCATCAGGCCCTGCGAGGCGGTGAAGGTCGTGGAGAGCGCGCCGGAAGTCAGCGCTCCGTGCACGGCGCCGCTTGCGCCCCCTTCCGATTGCAGTTCAACTACTTCCGGGACCGTGCCCCAGATGTTTTTTTTACCGGCCGCGCTCATTTCATCGGCCAGTTCGCCCATATTGGACGATGGCGTGATGGGGTAAATGGCGCAGATTTCGCTTACGGCGTAGGCAATTTTTGCTGCGGCGGTATTGCCGTCAATCATGGTCTTGTCGGACATGGTGTTGATCCCCTGTTTGTTATATTGTATTTCAATTTTTTCTAAGTATCAGACCGGGCGGGTACTATCATGCATGCCGCGTAAAGCAGCGCACACAGATGTTTTCAAACTAACACTATTGACGAGAAATGCAAGCGAATTTTCAAACACCTTGGTCAGGCGCGCTGTCAAGCGTCGCCTGAAACGCCTGGTTGCGCATTTTTGCATCAGTCTTTGCGTGTTGGTATCGTCGAGTTCGCCGCGGACTGCACCGTGTCGATCTGTTCCGTCCGGCGATGTCAAACATCCCGCAGTCCGGAAAAAGATGGCCCGCCGCCCGCCACATAGCCGCCTGATTCGCCTTTCAGCGAGCGGCTTACCCAAAAAGCGTAGAGGTCGCCTTGTGTCAGATGAAAACGGAACCGAACGGGTCGGTCGGCGAAGCGCTTAAGGCTTGCGCCGTCTTTCCAGAGTACGCGCGATTTTGTATCGTCTGCTGACACCGACAGGCAATCTGTGCGGGTGAAGCCGGACAGCCGACCCCCTTGCTCATCGAGCACTTCAACCGCCAGCGCACCGCGGGGATTGTCAACATTGACGAATAAATACTCGCCCGTGAACGTCATCGGGCGGGTTGTCAGGGTCTGTTCCGCCGATCCGGCTCTCAGTGATGCAAACCCGTCACGACGGAGCATCGCCACGCCAATAGCGCCGCCGCGATACATGCCGGGATTCGCCCCGTCGGGATCGGCGCCCGAGAAACCGGCATACGGGAAGAATAATCGGTCTTCGTGAATCACGCAAATCGATGTCGTGCTGTGAAGATAGCCGCGATCCCAATGTCCCGGTTTGCGGGCGGCTCGGATAAAACCGCTTCGATCGGGGCGATGCCAATGAAAGCCGTCGCGGCTGAAGCCCATTTCCAGATCCGTCAATTTTGGGAATCGTCCCTGCTCACAGGTTGAATTATGGGGACCACGATGAATCTCGTGCATGCCTAACATGATGCTTTCGTACGCAACACCGTGGAGTGTGTAAAGTTGGCACACATCGCCCTGAACAGGGTATGCCGGATATCCGTTCCGCGGTTCGGGTATGTCGAGCCGGTCGGCGCAGGTCCAGTAAACGGCATTGTCCCAATTGCCGCCTTTCAGAAAGTCGCGGCTCTCGGCATACCAGCGGGCCCGCAAGTTCTTGCCGTTGCGCTTTAGGCTGCGCTTAATACTGTAAACCCAGACATGACGGAATGGATTATAGAAAAAGGACTGCGCATCATCGGCTTTACCCGCCGGAACAGCGGCTGACCAGTGAATGCCGTCGGGCGACGTGTGCAGTGAATGACTCATGCCTCCGGGCGGTGGTTTGGCATGGGCATACTTCGCGAGGCTGAGCAATTTGTAACGTTCGACCGGATGCACGGCATCGAGGTCCAGCCAGACTGCAAACACATGCCCGCCGTCGCGCAAGTCCAGACCCTGAAAGGCCGGGCCCGGCTCGCGAAACATGTTTCCCGCGCCGAGCCCGGTATCGATGCGCGTCCAGTTCAGCATGTCAGCGCTGATGGCGATGTGCCTGCATCGACTGGCCTGTTCGTTCGAATGATAAAACATTTCGAAGACGCCTTTGGCGGGATTATAAAAGACGCCTCCCTGTTGAAAGCCGATGGAGGGGAAACGCAGTTCATCCGGTGTTTCCGGTCGAAGCACCGGGTTATGCTTGTAGCGCGCGGGCTTGTGAAAGATCCGCTCAAGGCTTGTTTCCTCAACCAGGAAATTGTCGATAAACAATTGTCTTCCGACATCGATGGGGATGATCTCCGGCGGGTTTTCGAGATAAGGCACCCGCATGGGCTCGTCGCATTGCTGGGATATATCTTTCGGGGGCCAGGATGCGGTAAGACGGATTCCATTGTATAAACGTTCAGACATAATATCATCCTTTCGTGACGCAGGTCAGGCGCGCGGGTCAGTGCGTCGCTGCGCAATGCTTTGTTGCAAATCATCTGTATTGCTGTGTTTTCGTCATCAGGGCCTCGGCCTCGCCAGCGGCCGCAAATCTCGTCATCACGTAAACGCCTTTTCCGCCGATGCCGTCCAAAAGCGGAAGAACTTCATTTTTGCCGACCCCAACGACCTGGACTGACTTACCTGCAGCCAGTATGCTTCTATACATTTCGAACCAGCGTGGATGTCCGCCGCCTTCGATTCCCGCCTGCGGGGTCCACTCAATGGCATCAAGAGCTTCAATGCCGAGTAGAGAATCCAAGTGACAAGCGGCTTGCGTGCCATCGAGATGATATAGGGAGTTGTCGAGCCATTGGCATTGTTCCGATAGGCTTGGAATAACGAAACGTTGGAACATGTCAGGCGAGAACATCGCGCTGGCATCGCACTGTATTTTGGCTGTCTTTCCGGGTCCCCATAGGCGGAAGGCTCCGAACGCTGAGCTTCCATCGGGGAGCTTGATGATGTCATATATATGCCGGTAGACCTCGAACCAGACCTGATTGATCTCAGCCGCCTTCCTTTCCACCCACTCGGGTCGCTCGATCATATCCATCAGGAGCGTTTGTGGCTCGCGAAGCGAAGCTAAGATGTCTAAATTCTCGCCAAGGTCGGGGCAGCCAACAAGGTACTTGCCCCGAGCGAGTTCTGCGCAGGCATTCAAAGTCGCTTTTGTAACCTGCCACCATTTATTTGATTCATCAAAGCGGAAGGGCGATAGCGCTTCCGGTTGCGCGTAATGCTGAATACAGGGCGCGAACCACACAGTGTTCGGGAAGAATCCAGGCTCGGAACCGAGCAGAAGGGCCAGGGAACCGGGGCCGATGTCAGTATTGGCGATAGGTAGAACATCGGCCGGAAACGATCGCTGAGCCAGTTGATGATGGTTCTGTTGAGCTCTCCAGCGCGCGTTGCAGTAACGTTCTGCCGGGCATGGCGTTGCCGCTGGCCCGGTTGTGTTTTCGTGGGGAAGGGTATCGAGTGGCGGGGCGCCCCATGACCCGATCACAAGGCCCTCGTGGTTCCACCAGTCCCGGAAGTGCCGTTGCGTGTCTTCCCAGTTTGTTTTCCACATCTCTGTTATTCCTGGGACTCACCAACATCCCGGTCAACGCCGAGCGGGGCGCATGTGCTGGACTGGCCGGCTAGATCGGCAGTATTAAAATAATGGACAGGCTGACAATTAATTCGACAATAAACTGAATTTGCGGATTGCGTCGCACCAACGAAATTACAAGAAAACCTAAACTTATGATAAATGCAAACAACATAAGTTCCGATAGGCTGGCCAATGACGACATGGCTAATAATTCTATCATATCCAACATGGGCGATATAGTTCTGTGCGTTAAAATACAAACGGGAATAAGCACAAAGGGAATATACAGGATCAGCATGGTGCTGGCTCTCAAAGAAAATCTTTGCTTGAAATTCCACTTTTGTATGTTTGGCATATCTATTTCATAACGCTTTGGTTCAGGAGGGGTAGGGGCCGGACCACGACAATAGATTGCAGATCAATACCATGTTGCGGTCCGACCCTCAGGACGCTCCCTGTGGAAGGACCTCGTCCAGATGGAATCGAACGCTGACAATGGACTGCAGTTCGGTGCCGGGACGATATTGGATGTGCGTCGTTGCCACGAACGATCTCAAGCCCGGGATAGGTGTGGTCCGCGCCGCGATGGCTGCGGAGCAGCCTGATCAGGAACTCTCCCTCGCGGCCTTCGATAATTCCCTCGTAACGCCCCACCCAGGCCGTGAAGCAGTCGTCGGGCAAGGCGGAAAGAGTTCTCGATTCACCGGGGGCGACCGGCCGGAAGACAATGACCAGCCGCCCATCGTGCGCATAACGCTCCAGATGCCGGTCGCCGGTCAGGGCCAGCGGCAATTCGCGCGGCGCTAATCTCAAATTTGACAAAACACCTGTGTTATGGAGGAAGACGTGAGATTTTCCACCGCAGGCGGATTTGCCTGTGGCACGACATAGCGCTATCCGTTTCAGCCCCTGTTTGAGAGTCGGAACATTGAAATTGATTAGCAATCCAACCCGGCACTTTGTCAATTTCATATAAGTCAACAGTTGTGCCTCATGAATCGGCTCCAGTCATGAAAATTTGATTCTACCCGCCTCCTGCTTGTTCCTCATACCAGTTCGATGTTCTTGAATCCGGGATATTGAAAGCCGACTTGACGTTTCTCCGCACGGGACCGGTCGGCGGCGAAACAGAGCATGGCGCTGACAAAGGC
>JAIVGW010000168.1 GCA_020201415.1 Lentisphaerota bacterium | reverse complement strand
CTCCTGATCGACGAGGATCGGGACGAAGATCGAGACGAAGATATCCGTACAGCTACATCGTCCTCCCCCATCCTCGTCCCGATCTTCGTCCCGATCCTCGTCGTCCCCCATCCTCGTCTCGATCCTCGTCGTTCAATAACTCAACCATACACGGAACACCAAGCAAAACACACACGAAATTCTGACGTCAGCTACTCTCAGAAAACTCCTGAAAACATTGACTATCTCGGCGGCTCGCCCCCGCCTTTGGCGCGGCAAGCCGGAGGTTTACCCCGCTCCTAGCGGGGGCTCGCCCTACCCACGGCAAATGTTGATAAAATGGTAGGGCGAGGTCTCCGACCGAGCCGTCTTGCCCGAGAATGACGCAGCCCTGGGGCTATTCCGCGGCGCCGGCAGGCATGCCGGGTGCGGCGAGCGCCATCTCCGCCAGTCTGGCAATAATTTGCTCGCCGGCGCCTTTCGGCAATGCTGTTCGGCTGTATTGCGCCGGATCGGTGGTGCGGAGCTGGACACCATAGCCACCGTATTCATACTCATGCTCTGTCGGGACATATCCGACCCAGTCACCGCAGTATCCAACCAGCATGACAGTTGAATCCGGCTTCACATTTTTAACCTGTCTTTTAAAGTTGGACTGGAATTCGTTGAAAAACTCTCCCGGCACAAAACCGGCAATTATATTGCCGCAGGTCAGCACCGCGATATCGACCTTGACCTTCAGAGCTACATCCACTCTGTTTGTAAAAATAATTTCATCTCTGACCAGGACGAGCGTGTCAGCCTCAACCGGACTGGTGTTTTTCAAAATCTCCCGGATGGCGTCCGCAAATTGCCGACCGGTGGTTTTTAATGCCGAGAAATCGTTTTGCATGCTGATGCGCGGGTGGATGTCACCGGCCGCCCCGTTGAGAAAAACAATCTGGCCGCCAAGTTCGGGTTCGAGGAGGCGTCTTACTTCACCAGGAAAATCGGCGGTATACAGCATGTTCTTGGCGCCAACAGTCAAGGCATGCGCCGCATAATTGTAAAGCACCGCAATGGTGGAGGAATCGGATTTCCGCCGGAAATACAGCAGGATCATTTCATGGTCAGCCGGACCGTCGGTTACGCCGGGCTCGTGTACAAATTGCATGATGGTCTTGCCGTTGGCGTCCCTTACCCGCCGGTTATGCGACAAAGCAACATCCAGATTGCCGGCCTCAAGCACCGCATCCTCCATGTTGGCAACGGCTTCCAGGATCGAATCCGCAATGGCGGCTTCAATATCTTTGATTTCCCGATCCGCGGGTGAGCCGCCGAAAAGCCATGATGTGTCGGGCCCGGAATGGGTATGGGTGGAGGTATAAATTATCCGACTACCGTCCGGCGGGGTTATATCCCGTTCCGCCGCGCCTGCCTTCATAATATAATCCTTCTATCGGCAACGGTTTTCATAAATTTATCGCCTTCATATTTGTGACTACGTGATGCCTGAAGTTGTTTTTCCGGCGCGGGCACATGCCCTTTCAGCAGCGGCGAAGATGTCTCCTGCATCATTTCCCTCAGCAGCTCCCGCATCTTCTCAAGTTCCTTGCTTTTGCCGGGCGCTGCCGCCAGATTAGTCATCTCAAACGGGTCGTTCTCCAGGCAATAGAGTTCTTCACGCTCGGGTATGGCCGGGGTGATTTGACGCTTCATCTCCTGCCATGTCGGGCTGGTGAGCACATCAAAGTCGTCAACCCGCACGTCTTTCCCGCCGGCAAAGCATGCCAGCACTTCGCTGTCAATACCTTGGCGTTCCTCAGCGGTCACGGCAAATGACCGGATATACTTGTATTTTTCAGTTCGCACATAATGCATGGGATCGTACGCCACATCATAAAAAAGGCTGCCGCTGACATAATCTCTTCTTTCATAAGCTTCGCCCTTCAGAAGCGCCAGGAAGCTGCGGGACGGCATATTGGCGGGCCGATCCAGACCGGCCAGTTCCATAAGCGTCGGAGCCATGTCAAGGTTACTGATCAGTTCGTTTATCTCAGCGCCCGCACGGATGAATTCCGGACCCCACATCAGCAATGGAATCCTGACCCCGGGATCGTAAAGCGTAGCCTTGGCATGGGGAAATGGGCTGCCGTGGTCGGTCGTGAATATCACCAGCGTGCTATCCTGCATATTATGCCGACGCAGCGTGTCCAGGACGCTGCCGGTTGCGGCGTCCATGTCATATATGGACTGGTGAAACTGCGCCATGTCCTCCCGGACGACCGGCGTGTCCGGCAGATAGGCAGGAATCTCGACCGTGGCCGGATCAAAATCGCGGTTTTTCGGCCAGTTCCTGTGTGTGTGATGAAATCCGGCGCAGGCGAACCACGGGCCCTTGCTGTTAGGCGCTTCGTTCTCGATAAAATCATTCAGGTTGGCGCAAACTGTTTCAACGGAATAATTCCCGGCGCGTCGCACATGCTTGTAGCCAAGCGTAGCGCCCACATGTTCATCCGTGCCATGTGATTCATGTTGAAATCCGAACAGATAAGTTTCGTAACCACTGTCTCGCAAACGTTTAGCGATATGAGGCGTTTCCTGGTTATACTCCCATCCGAAGTTGGCCAATCCCATCAACCCGTTCTGGTGCGGCTGGTAGCCGGAGTAGAAACCTCCGCGACTGGGAGTGCATTCCGGCGATGTGGTGAAGACGTTGGTGAATCTTACGCCTTCAGCGGCCATGCGGTTAAGGTTGGGTGATTTGACGGAGCTGTGACCATAGCAGTTTAAATAATCACCAAGGTCATGCGGTATCATGATCAGAATATTTGGTCTTTTTGTCATTTTGCGGATATCCCTCTACTGCTGTCGGTGCTGATCGCATGGGCAATATAAACCTCTGGGATGCATGCAGACACTATGTTTCCAGCGTTGCCGAACTAGCGGCTTCACGCCGTATGATCCTGGCAGCCCGCTGACATTGCGTCAGGCCAGATCCTGCAAATCGTCGCTAAAAGACAAGGGCGCACCGGTCATATCCTGCAGTTCCTCCCGGGTCAGACCCGGCACCATCTCGCGCACCACAAAACTCGCCTTGATGATATCCAACACCGCCAGATCGGTATAGACCCGGCTGACGACACCCCGGGCCGTCAACGGATAGGAACATTGTTCCACCAACTTGGGGGCGCCTTCGCGCGTGCAGTGATGAGTCAACACCATGACATTGCGCACCCCCACCACCAGGTCCATGGCCCCGCCCACCGACGGCACATCGTCCGGCTGTCCGGTGGACCAGTTGGCCAGATCGCCATTGGCGGCAATCTGCAAAGCGCCCAGAAAACACATGTCAACATGTCCGCCGCGCATCATGGCAAAACTATCGGCATGATGGAACAGGGAGGCGCCCTTGAGCAACCTGATGGCCGTCTTGCCGGCATTGATCAGATCGGGGTCATGCACGCCGTCATCCGCCTCCTCAAAACCGATCACGCCGTTCTCGGAGTGAAAAAAAACGGTCTTCTCCTCGGAAATAAAACGGGCAATCTTGGTGGGAATACCGATTCCCAGATTGACATAGGCGCCATTGGGAATATCACGAGCCGCGCGGCCGGCGATCTGGTCGCGGGATAGTTGCTTGAAATTACGGGTATTGCTCACGATTTATGTTTCCCTTCATACCGCAC
>JAIVGW010000413.1 GCA_020201415.1 Lentisphaerota bacterium | reverse complement strand
CACCTGCCGCACCTGATGGCGGCCGTGCTGGCTGCCACCGTGGGGCGCTGGCCGGCGGAACAGGCCGGCCGTTTTTGCGGGACGGGCTTTTGGGATACCACCCGTGTTGCGGAAGGAGACCCGGCGTTATGGCATGATATCGTGCAGACGAATCGCGCCGCGGTGCTGGGTGCGTTGCGGGCTTTTCAGCAGCAATTGGCTTGCATGACGGATGCCGTGGAAAACAATGACTTTAATTTGGTGCGCGATATGCTGTCCGACGCACGGGACCGGCGTCACGCCCTGGAGGCTCAGCGCTCATGAATGGCAAGGTTGGCAGAAAGGTCGCCGGCCGCCGGTTGACCGAAAAGCGCGCCCGGGCGGTTGCCGGGCGCGAGCAACGCGCTACGCTGGCGCGGGTGCATCCCTGCAGTTGCTTGAGCGGTGTAATCAGCCTGCCGGGCGATAAGAGCATTTCACACCGCCTGGCCATGTTGGCGGCCCTGGCACAAGGTGAATCGCGTCTGCGCAATTTTCTGCGCAGTGAGGATTGTCTTAATACGGTCAAGGCGCTGGAGGCCTTGGGCGCCGGGGTTGTCTGGAAAGGCGATGAATTGCGGATCACCGGCGGGCCCTGGAAGCCTCCGAAACTTCCGTTGGATATGGGTAACTCCGGTACCGGTATGCGCCTGCTGGCGGGGCTGCTGGCGGCGCGGCCCTGGCGTTCGGTATTGACGGGTGACGCATCATTGTGTTCGCGGCCCATGGAACGCATCCGGGCGCCCCTGGAAATGATGGGCGCCCGGGTGGAATTGCAGGGGCGCGGTGGTTGCGCGCCGCTGGCGGTGCAGGGCGGCAATTTGCATGGCGTGGAATATCGCATGCCCATGGCTTCGGCCCAGGTTAAATCCTGTGTGCTGCTGGCCGGCCTTTTCGCCAAGGGGCACACCACTGTCTGGGAGCCTTCGCCAACGCGTGATCATACGGAACTGATTCTGCAGTCAATGGGTGTGCCAGTGGAAGTGAGCGGGCTTAAGATCACACTCAAGGGTTACGGGCCCGCAGGCCCGGAACTACCGGTGCGCGAATGGATGGTGCCGGGCGATTTTTCCGCCGCGGCTTTCTGGCTGGTGGCGGCCGGCGCCATGCCGGAGGCTTCCGTCAGCCTGCCGTTTGTCGGCCTGAATCAACGGCGCTCGGTTTTTCTCAAGGTCCTGCAGCGGATGGGCGCCCAGGTGAAGGTGACCCATATCCAGGATCCCGCGCCGGAGCCGCTGGGCGAGGTGGTTGTGCGGGGGGCTACCCTGCGCGGGGTGGAGGTCGGCGGGGATGATATTCCCGGTATGATCGATGAGCTGCCTTTGCTGGCGGTGACCGGGGCGCTGGCGTGCGGGGAAACCGTGATCCGGGATGCGGCCGAATTGCGGGCCAAGGAATCCGATCGTATTGCCTGCATGGCGGCCAATCTGCGCGCGTCGGGCGTGAAGGTGGAAGAGGCGCCCGACGGCATGCGCGTCACGGGCGGCGCCGTCAAGGGCGGTGTGCGGGTGCCCAGTTTTGGCGATCACCGGGTGGCCATGGCGATGGCGGTGCTGGCGGTATTTGCCGAGAAGCCGCTGGAAATTGAAAACATCGGCTGCGTACGCACGTCCTATCCGAATTTCTGGCAACATCTGCGAAGTCTGGGGGTGCATGTTGAACTCAGTGGTGGCGATTGACGGCCCCTCCGCTTCCGGGAAATCCTCGGTCAGTCGGGAGGCCGCCCGGCAATTGGGCTGGATCTATGTCGATTCCGGCGCCCTTTATCGCGGTGTGACCTGGCAATTACAGCGGATGGGGTGTGATACGAATGATGTGCCGACCGTGTGCCGGCTGTTGCCGGATATTAAATTCGAGTTTACCCTGAAGAACAACGTGGTAAATTTTACCGTCAATGGGGAGGATCCCGGCCAGGCGCTGCGGTCAGCGGCCGTGCGCGATCAGGTCAGCCCGGTGGCGGCGGTTCCGGAAGTGCGTGCGCTGGTGGTGGACCTGTTGCGCGGTCTGTTGCGGTTGGGTTGCCTGGTGATGGAAGGGCGTGATATCGGCACTGTGGTGTTTCCCCGGGCGCTGGTCAAGATTTTCCTGGATGCCGACCCGGCGGAACGTGCGCGCCGGCGCCACAGTGAAATTGTCACCCAGGCGGAAGCCGTTGACCTGGCGGCGGTGGGCGATGCGCTGCGACGGCGTGATGCGCTGGACAGTTCCCGGACCGTGGCGCCGCTGCGGGTGGCCGGGGACGCCCTGGTCCTGGACACCACGGCCATGACCATGGACG
>JAIVGW010000167.1 GCA_020201415.1 Lentisphaerota bacterium | reverse complement strand
CCCAAAACCTCATAATAATCGCGTTTAACTGCCACTACCATCACTCCTTCCTGGTCGCCGGGCCGAAGGCCCGGACTGAACACACAAAATCCAAGGTATTCTTCATAGTCATTCCACCGCCGTCCGGCGCCGCAGGACGATCATGGTCATGTCGTCATATTGCGGCACATCCCGCACAAATTGC
Source organism: Lentisphaerota bacterium (assembly GCA_020201415.1). Lineage (GTDB taxonomy): Bacteria > Verrucomicrobiota > Kiritimatiellia > JAAZAB01 > JAAZAB01 > JAIVGW01. The sequence goes on along the minus strand of JAIVGW010000167.1, from coordinate 3,577 downwards.
ATCAAGCCCTCGCGCACGGCGCTGATGACCGCATCCGCGCCCTGGGCGGCGCCGGCGCACAACGCATTTTCCAGGTTGCCCTGGCCCCACTCTTCCCGGCGGGCATTCATGGCCTCCACCACGCCATCGGTATAGGCCATCAAGGTGTCCCCCGGCGCCAATTGGAACGTCGTGGAATTCAAGCATGCGTCAAAAGTCTCCGGATCAGCCATGCCCACGGCAATCCCTTCAGCCTCCGGGACGGTCACCGCGTCAGTCTCCACCCGCACCAGCATCGGCGGCGGGTGGCCGGCCCGCGCCATGCGCACAACGTAATCCCGCGTATCAATAATCATGTACAACACACTGATAAACATGTCTTCCTGCATGTCCTCGGCCACCACCTTGTTAACGGCCCGCAAAACGGCATCCGGATCAAGACAGCCAGGCGCGTGCGCCCGGAAAACGCTGCGGCAGATCGACATGAAAATAGCGCCAGCCACGCCCTTGCCGGAAACATCGGCAATCACCACGCCATGGTGGTGTGCATCCACGTCAATAAAATCATAATAGTCTCCGCCGACTTCCCGCGCCGGCAGACTGAAAGCGGCGCAATCCAGGCCGCTTAAAGCGGGAATGCGCTCCGGCAACATCCCTTTCTGGATTTTACGAGCTACCTGGAGATCGGCATCCAGCACATGCTTGCGGTTCATTTCCTCGTTGAACCTGGCAAAATACAGGGTGACCGAAGCCTGATCAGCCAGGGCCTGCAACATGTTGAGATCGGACTGAATGAACGGCGTGTCGTCAATACGGTTGACCAGCACCAGCACTCCCAGAACCGTGCGCTTGAAACGCATGGGCAACAGCATAATCGTGCGGATTTCCAGCATGGGATTTTCAAACCGCGGCACACGCGCGTCGCGTTCGGCATCCTCAATCAGCAGCGGCAGATTATGCGCCGCCACCTTGCCGATCAGACCTTCACCCACCGGCACCTGGCGGCCGCGCACCTCTTTTTCCAGGCTCTGGGCATCCACACCAACGGACACAACCACGCCCCCCGCCCTTTCCGCCACGGGCGGAAACAGGCCGGATATGGCCCTGACGCTCAGGGTGCGGCCGTCGGGATCAACAAAATACACGGCGCCGGCGCGGGCCTTGGAAGTCTGTTGCGCGTAAAATAATACCCGCCGCAACAAGGTGTCGGTCTGTACGTCGACGCTCTCGGTAAAGACCTCGCTGACGTCATGTAAAAAATTATAGATGACGTCCTTTTCGTTCAAAAGGCCGTCGCGCTCCAGGCGCAGGCGGCGCAAGCGCCACAGGCACATCCCGGAAATAAGCAGTAGCAGCCAGATGGTCCAGTTATGCGAGAGAATCCACATGATTACTCCTTCTCGGGATCCCCGCCGCCGGTCCGCTCCCGGCGCAACAGGTCCACCACATCCTTGAATTTCATCAGATTGGACGGATCCGCCCGGATCAGGTCGTCATGCGCATCCAGCATGACCGCGGTCCGAGTCTGTTGGTCGGGCGCGTTGTGCGCCACAGGATAAAACACAGTCGTGTGCCGCAATAACTCCTGCAAATCGTCCGGCAGGGCTCCTTCCAGGTGGCAGTCGAGCAGGCGTTGCACCCCCAGCGTCCGCAGCACTTCATAATTCTTGGGGCTAAGATTCACCAGATACGCCCGGCCGCCCTGCTTGCGCAATCGCACGGAAAGCCCCGCCAACACCCCGATAAAAGTGCTGTCCATGCTTTCGCTCGTTCAACTTGGTCAGCTCCCGTGCGGCGCAAACCAGGCGCGCGGGCGCCAATGCCTCCAGATCTTCCAGCAACTTCAGCAAACGGTAGGGCGACTCGAATACCACCACCGGCATCTCCAAAGCCAACGCCGCCTCCAATTGCCTGCGCCGCGCCCCCGGCTTGCGCGGTAAAAAACCCTGCATGACGTAGCCCCCGCCGCCGAAACCGCTCAGAGCCAACGCCGCCGTGACCGATGACGGGCCGGGCACCACGAATACAGGCGCCCCGGCCTGCCGGCATGCCAGCGCCACCCGGGCGCCGGGATCCGACACCGCCGGCATCCCTGCACTGGTCACCAGGGCCACCGTCTTGCCGGCACACACCTGCTGCACGACAAAATGCGTTCGCGATTTCTCGTTAAACCTGTGACAGCTGACCAATCGGGCCTGTATCCCGAAATGCGCCAACAGGCGCCCGGTGTGCCGCGTATCCTCCGCCATGACATAGTTGGCGGCCCGCAGTGTATCCAGAGCCCGGGAGCTGATATCCTGCAAATTTCCGATCGGTGTGCCGACCATGTATACCCCGGGCTTCATACTGTTTACTCCGAACAAAACTCATGGCCCGCGCACGCATCCGCCCCCAGCGTGCCGCCCGATAAATTCAAATTGCATATATACCGTTTGGCGCCCGGTTTGACAACATGTTTTTAGGCATCAAAAAATCATTGTATCCTGGCAGCGACTTGTTACAATATTGTCGATGTGGCGTTTGGGCAACCGAATTGTATGTTGAATGGCGGCCCGCAACCAAGCAGGTTTTATAATATGAAAACATTCTTAAAGACAGTGCTGGTGTTGTTGTTGGCGGTGAGCGGCGTTTCCCTGTGGTTTGCATTGAAGTTGTTTCCACAGCGCGAGGAGCTCAAGGGTCGTACCCAAAAACTGGAGACGGCTATACGACAGATTGCCGCCACCGTGGAACAAAGCGATGAAAATCAGGATTTTGTGGTTGTACCGGAGGATCAGCTTAAAACCTTCCGGCAGCAGCCGGGCGGGCCGCCACCCATGGACCAGGCACTGGAACAACTGACCATGGCGGCTCGTAATCAGTTGTCGCGCCTGAAAGAGAACCGTAATGAACTGGCGGAAGCCAGGACCGCACTGGCGCAGGTCGATGAAACCATACGCCCAATTCGCGAAGAGCTGGATCAGGCGCGTGAAACACTCCGCGAGCGCGACGCCAGCATCGTCAGCCTGCAGGCTGACATTACCGAACGCGAATCCTCAATTCGCGGGCTTGAGCGCGCGGAACGTGAGCTCAAGGAGCGCGAGGAAAACCTTAAAGTCGCGATAGATGATCTGGAAATCCAGAAAAAGAATTTCAAGGATCAGATCACCATGTTGGAACAGAAGGTGTCCACCCTGGAAGCATCGCTTCATCCCGGAGTCGATGAGCGGGCTAAATTGGCGCATGGCCAACTGGGCGTGGTGCTCTATTCCAATCCGGAATGGAATTTCGTGGTGCTGGGTTTCGAGAAGGAAAACATGGACAGCATCACCGTCAAGAGCGAGGTCCTGGTACACCGGGCTGATCAGCTGGTCGGCAAGGTGCGGGTGGAATCGATCGTCAACAACATGGCCATTGCGGAAATTTTGAACGACTGGCAGCGTCTGCCGCCCCGGGAGGGCGACCATGTCATGCTCTAACAGGTTGCTCCGCCCAGGCCCATTAGGCGTACTTATGTGCCTGATGTGCCTGGTCGCCGTCACTCTGATAACGGTTGGTTGCGCTTCCACCCAGGCGGAAACCAACATCCCCTGGAACACCCCGCAGTCCTGGGAAGGAG